>JBKJOA010000066.1:0-41087 GCA_046593365.1 Limisphaerales bacterium | reverse complement strand
CTTCAGGGAAACTGGTGTGCCGCGCAACGGGCAAGGCGTGGACGGCGGCGCACTTGGAAAAGGCAACACGATGACTTCCACCAACTCGCCGCGACGAAACGGCAGGTCGCGCAAAGTGAGAACGCCATCTTCGGAAACTACGGTTTCAGTGCGGTGAGCTTGCATGGAGAGACAATAAAGACGGATTTAATTTGCGGCAAGGGCTGAAACGTCCGCTTAGGTGATTAAAATGGTTTCGACCACTTTGCTCCAACTGGCGGGAACGCGATTGAAGCTGCGGGCGAAAACAGCGGATGTGCGTTTCTTTATTTGAGCCATTCGTAATACTTTGAAAGGAAGTTGCGACACGAATTCCGGTTACCAGAGCAAACGTGCTTCGCAAGCTGACGAACGTGTTCTTCAAAATCGGGAGCCGAAGCGCCGAGTTCAAGCAGATGCGCGATGCATGTTGTAGCGTCGAAAGCTAACCAGTTATTAAACTGGTCATCCTCCCAAAGGGCTGGCTGCGACCAAACAGATTGAAGATGCTTTTGAAGGGTGGCTGTCGCCATTGGGTGTTTCGTCAGAGCAATTCCCTGCGTGATATTGCCCGTGCTTCCCACATCTGTGGCCTGCAAGGCCCGTAATAGAAGTTCGAATGCCTCATCCTTTGGTAAATACGAACCCACGGATACAGCGATTCCCGACCAATTGCCAGGATTGCCGTGGGCCATGATAAATCGAAGCATTTCAGGAAAATCAGACTGCTTATAAAGCCAACTACTCTCCTGACAAAAATCCATTTGCTCGTCCTTCGTCCAATTTGGCCACTCATTCTTAAGTTCTTCCGCTGTGAGAGAAGCCGAACCATCCATAAATCGCGAGATTGTGGTTCCCATTTTTCGATCTGGAGAATCGTAATGGCGCGCAAAACGTGATTCTCGTTTCAACGACATTCGCACGCCTTCACAAATCACGGCTGCTGGATATTCTGCTCCATAAAGCTGTTTGAGTGCTTCAATTTTCACAAGACTGCTTTCTGATTTGAACTTCAAATATGCTTTGAATCATCGTGATCTTTTTTCACGTAACCTGATTCTTGCCGCTGAAAATTCACTTCGTTCTTTTTCGTGTAAGCATTGAAAACGTCGTCGGCGCTCATGCCCAAAACTTGCGCCATGCTGATGAGAAAATGAAATAAATCCACCACTTCAACCCGGGCGTTTTGTTCGTCGAACTTTTGATATTTTGCCCACCATTTCCACGGAACGCTGTCGGTCAACTCCGCCATTTCCTGCGACATGGCGCGGCAATAATTTAAAATCCATTTGGTTTTTTCCTCTTCGGTCATGCTCTCGGTGTTCACGCCGATGCGTTGGTTGAGCGACTGTTGCATTCGAAAAAGTTCACGAAGTTGATCAGGTTTTTCCATGGGCGGCAGAATACAGAACTCTGTGGGGGAAAGTAGAAAATTTTTTCAAACGAATGCAACAGTTATGTCGCGCGTCAAAGACACTTTAAACTTTGAACCGTTCTCTCGAAACTCTATAACACCAATATGTTGCCGCCTTTTCTTGCTGATGGTGGGCCGATGATCTGGGTGATTCTGGCCGCCAGTGCCGTCGCCGTCGCGGTGTTTATCGAACGAATGCTGCATTATCACCGCGCCCAGATTAATTCCACCGAGTTCCTCAATGGCGTGCGCAATGTGCTCAAGCGCGATAATGTGGTCGAAGCTCTGGCGATTTGCGACGCGACGCCCGGCCCGGTGCCGAGACTCGTGAAGATCGCAATTCTGCATCGCGACCAGGGACGCGAAGGCGTTCGCGAGGCGCTGGAAGACGCGGGTTTTTTGGAAGTTCCAAGGCTCGAAGAAAAACTAAACCTGCTGGCGACGATTGCACAAATCGCGCCGCTGATCGGTTTGCTGGGAACGGCGATCGGTTTTATTCACATCTTTGGCCAGATTGAAGATGCCGGTTTACAGGCGCATGTGGGGCAATTGTCACGCGGAGTCTGGGAGGCGTTGATTTGCACGGCGGCCGGTTTGGCTGTCGCGATTCCGAGCTATGCTGGATACAATTATCTCGTGAGCCGCGTGAACTCCATCGTGCTGGACATGGAACATATTTCCACAGAAATCCTTAACATCGTGACTGAATCGACTCCCGCCCGAACACCATGAGGTTTCCTCGCAACGTAAAACCATTTCGCGGTCAAATCGACCTGGCACCGCTGGCTGGAGTGCTTTTTCTGTTGCTGATTTTTATTTTGCTCGCCTCGCTGGTTTACACGCCGGGAGTTCCTATTCAACTTTCTTCCGCTAGTGCGAATGCCGGGGCTGCTAGAAGAAATCTTCTGATCAAAGCACAAGGCGAAATTCATTTAGGAAAGCAAATTTACCAAACGAACTCGATGGAACAATTGCGTGCGGAGTTGAAAAACCTTGCTCTCCCGGCAACGCTCGTCGTCGAAGCAGAAAAGGATGCTCCCAGGAACGTGCTGATCGAGGTGCGCGAGATGGCGCGGGGATTACGCCTTGGGTTTGAAGTGCTCGGCGCCCCGATTGAATTGCCGCCTGCGGCAAATTTTGTTGGAGTTGCGGGGGCAACGGCCGTGGTCGCAGTCAACATGGCGGGCCAATTTTTTTTTGAAAATCAATTGATTGGCGAACAGCAGCTCAAGATGCGCCTGGCCGAACGGGTCAGGCAATCGCGTTTGCCGCTGACCTTGATTGTTCTCGCAGACAAAGGGGTGGAATATGATTTTGTCATGCGGCTGGCGCAGATTGCGCAACAGGCGGGCATCCAACAAGCAACGCTCCAAATCAAACCGGTTGCGGCAAAAACGTTTCGATGAACAGCGCGCCTCCTCAACCGCTGATTTGGAGCCTCCAGCGTTGGGCGCTATTTTTCCTGCTCGTTTTTGCCTCTCAACTTTTGTTGATTTACTTTCTTTCATCGCGAAAAAATTATTCCTCACCGGTGCCTCCTTTGACGCGAACCATGTTTCAAATGGTTTCCGGACAAAGCAGTGAGGAAAAACTCCTGGAAAGTGTGTTAGGCAGCGATCCCACTTTATTTGCGATGGCAAATCCTCAAGGTTTTTCAGGTGCGGCGTGGTTGAACCGGACGCCGCGTCGTTACGAGTTATCCGAAAAGGGTGAAACGCCGTTCTGGCTCTCTTTAAACTCCGGTCACCTCGGAATTGCGATCAGCCAATTTGTACGCAGTGCGGTCGTGGCACCCATTTCTTTCGAGCGAGATTCACAACCGCAGATTCGAATTCCCGAACTGTCTGATCCCACGGTAACGATAAGAAGCAATTCGCAATTTCACATCGAAGAGAGTCTGGCGACGCGGTTGTCAACTCTTCCACAACTTAAATCGTGGACGATAAATGAAATTCTGAGCAACACCGTTGCGCAAGTTACGGTGGATCAAGATGGATTGGTCATTTTGGCGCTATTATTGGCGAAGTCGGGATCGTCCGAGGCCGACCGTTCTGCCATGGAGATCGCGCGACGCCTGCCTTTTTTGCCAGTGCGGACAGGTGGCCTCTCCTCGGGCAAATTGATTTTCAAATGGCATACCGTTCCAGTGAGCGGAACCAATGACGTTCCGAAAGCAGCACAGCCCTAGACTCTTATGCCTGCTGATTTGCTTTTATTTGTTTACGTCGTTTCTTTACTTGCGGCTCTTTGTTTTGCGGCCATATATTCCGAGTTACGGAGCCGCCGTTTTCGACCGTCAGCGAGTGAGGATCATGTGTTCCGTTGCGAGAAATGTTCCTTTGTTTACACGGACGATGCGGATGTTGACCGCTCCCGCTGTTCGCAATGCGGGACGTTGAACGAGGCGATTGAATTTTGATGAAGCGTTTTTGCGTTTCATTTGCACCAAAACCAAAACAACGTTAACTGATTATTTTGTATGGGAATGTGGATTGGCCGAAATCGAAAAGCACGCGTCACTTATGGATTTGACGAGATTGCACTTGTCCCGGGCGAAGTGACCATCAACCCCAACGAAGTCGATACTCGTTTCAAAATACCGCGCAAAGACGGCAGCTCGATTGAACTTGCCATTCCGATCATCGCCAGTGCCATGGACGGCGTCACGGACGTTCGTTTCTGCATAGAGATGGGCAAGCTGGGCGGTCTGGGCGTCATCAATCTCGAAGGAGTACAAACCCGTTATGAGAATCCCCGCGACGTCTTGGAAAAAGTCGTCAATGCCAACAAAGACGAAGTTACCACGCTTATTCAAAAGCTCTATCTGGAACCAATCAAAGAAGAATTAATTGCCAAGCGCGTTCAGGAGTTGAAGGCCGCTGGTGTACTTGCCGCCGTCAGTTCCATTCCGCAAAAAGCTGAACGGTTCGCTTGCATTGCGCAAGAAGCCGGTGCGGATATTTTTATCGTGCAATCGACTGTCTCGACCGTGCGTCATGTTTCCACGCAATACAAAACGTTTGACCTCGCGGCGTTCACGAAAATGTTAAATATCCCGGTCATCATTGGAAATGCCGTGACTTACAATGTGACTTTGGAATTGATGAAGAACGGTGTCGCTGGTGTGTTGATCGGCGTTGGGCCGGGAGCGGCTTGCACGAGTCGCGGTGTGCTCGGGCTGGGCGTTCCGCAAGTCACCGCCACGGTGGATTGCGCCGCGGCCCGCGATGCTTATTTCAAAAAGACCGGCAAATATATTCCCATCATTACCGATGGTGGGATGAGCAAAGGCGGAGATGTCTGCAAAGCTCTGGCCTGCGGTTCGGATGCCGTCATGGTGGGGAGCGCGTTTGCCCGCGCTGAAGAAGCCCCCGGAAAAGGAAATCACTGGGGTATGGCAACGCCTCACGCCAATCTCCCTCGCGGCACACGCATCAAGGTCGGCGTGACTGGTTCGCTTAAACAAATTCTCTTCGGTCCGGCGACCGTTGACGATGGCTCTCAAAATTTGGTCGGGGCCATTACCACTTGCATGGGCAACGTTGGTGCGTCAAGCATCCGCGAGTTTCAAGAAACCGAAATCATTATCGCTCCCAGCATCAAGACCGAGGGCAAACTCTTCCAAACCGTGCAAAGTGTCGGCATGGGGACGCGGTAGGCTGTTGGTTAGAAGATGTCACCTCTTCCCGGTGCCGACAGTTATTTGTTGATTTAAAAAACCAACCCGTGCTCATGCGAGACACGGCTGCGAACTTCATCCCCTATAAACACACTGCGCAGTGCATGTTTCCGCGATCACCACTTCACTTAACATCGGGAGCTTCGGCTTCAATTGATCCCAAATCCAGACGGCGATGTTTTCGCTCGTCGGATTTTCCAGGCCGGGAATTTCGTTGAGATAAAAATGGTCGAGTTTTTCCCAGAGCGGTTTGAAGGCGGCGGAGATTTCAGCATAATCCATTAACCATCCCAGCCTTGGATCGCATTCTCCAGAGACCACAATTTCAGCGGTGAAACTGTGTCCGTGAAGACGCCGGCATTTGTGCGATTCTGGCAGATGCGGCAAAAGGTGTGCCGCTTCAAACTGAAAACTTTTTCTTAATTCCATTCTCATGCTTCTATTCTCTTTCTACGTTACTGCGGTTTACATTTCCCAATCGGTCCAGGTGACGAGATCACCGAGAGCCGGATGTCCATCGTGCCGCCACAACAGCGGCGGGTTTTGCATCTGGCCAAGTGGACAAATTCGGGTCGCGCCCCATTGCGCAAGTTCGTTGGCAATTTCCAGCGCACGATCTTCGGTAGCAGCGATTCCTACAGTTGAAACCTTGGTGCGCACGGCGTCCGCGCCTTCCAACGCCTGCTTCAAATTGCCCACTGCCTTCACATAAATAAAGCGATTCAAACACGACATCTGAAACCGGGGGTCATTTTCAAACACCACCGTCCACGCGGTCGAACCGCTGCTGCTCCACAATTTTGTGTCCAGTGAATGCGCTGCGCGAACTTCGTAAAATGAGCGGCGATAAGCGATGGCGGACGCTTCTTCGGTGGACAAGATTCCGCGCGGTTGTTGTTGCTCCATCGTGTCCAGTTCCGTCGCGAGCATTTCCGCAAATTGTTCTGAGGAAATTTTTCCGCCGGTCTCGACGTAAATCACATGGGGCGAAAGACAGCCGAGTTGGTTCCACGCCACGATGTCGCGCGCGGCGCGTGAGACAATCCTTTGCGGATTCATTCCAGAAAGAACTTCGTTTGTGACAAAGGCAAAACTCACACGATGACCGTGGCCGATCAGACGAACTTTTGGCGGCAAGCGTCGGCGAATGGTTTCCAAAGTTTCGTCGCTGCCAGTGGCGGTGAGCGTATTGATTTCAGAGAAGAGCGCATTTTCCAGGATTTCGTTGCCGCCCTTCCACTCGGCGATTTCCAGACAGGCACCGAGTTTTGGTTCCGTTTCATAAATCGAGTGTGCAAACATCCGAGGCACAAATGAGCTGCCGCTGGCGCATTTCACAAACTGTGCCGAGCGCGTGAGCAGCCCAAAAATGATGCTGGTCAACACCGGGTTGGGAATGCTTCCGCCGGTGATGTGCGCGAGTAATTCCGGGCCGCGCACAAACGAAGCACGATTGGTTTTTTGCTCGGATGGAGTGGCGCTGAGCGTGTCGAGGCGTTGCGCGTCGCCGAATTCCTGGATGACCAACGTTTGCAAATTTTCCGCAGTGACTTGTTCAAAAAATAAATCCAATCCGGTTGCCAATGTCTCGCGGGTAAAACCGGTGGCAGCAGGTCCGTGCCGAATGGTTTCCTGACGAAACACGTCATCGGGATCGAGCCAATTTTTCGCGATGCCGGACACGATGCGAATTAAACTTTGCGTCGAACGTGTCGCTAAATAATTTTCCCGATTCTTCTTGAGCGTTTGGCAGGCATCACTAATGACCGCGGGGGTCAACGCAGTGCCGTGAGAAAGATCCGCGAGAAAATAATTCGGCAGATTCATTTTGGTTCAGCGCGAATGGCCGGTTCTCGAGTTACCCCGTCAACCTGCGCAAGAATTTCCTTTTTCCGAATTGCATGCAAGCAAGGCAAGCCAATCAGGGAAAGTAAAACCAACAGTGCGAGTAGGCTGAATATTGGAGAGTAGGAGCTGGGCAGGTGACTCTTTTCACCTAAATGTTTAACCCAGTTTCCCACCGCCCAATGCGACACGTTGCCGATCAATCCACCCACCGTAATGAACAATCCGAAGACCCGGCCGCGCACGGAATCATGCACTGATTCCATGATCGCCGCTTCGACCATTGGATAGCTGGCCATGAAAAAGAATCCGTAAATCGCGAGCGTTGGAATGATCCAGTTTTGGGAGACATGCGGAAAGAGGGCGATCATAAGGGCTGCGACCAGAAGCACCAAACTTGTCCACCGCATGCGTCCACCGTCGCTGAGGCCGCCAAAGAGCGGGTTGCTGATCGCGGAAGCGAGGAAGAGTCCCGAGAGCGCCAGGCCGGTGAATTTCGGATTGAACGCGTGCGCTTGCTGGAGAAAAAGCGATGACAAACTTCCCATGCCGCTCCCCGCAAAATCACGCATGCTGAAAGCGAAACTAGCCGCAATAAAAAATAGCCAGAGCGTGCGCGTCGGAAAAATTTTCTCGGATGACGACGAGAATCGGGTTTCCGATTCCGGCAAACGATCTTCCTCCGCGAGTAAGTAGAAGGCAATGGCGGCAACGATGCCCAACAAGCCAAGTTCGAGAACGGGGTTTCGCCAGTTTCCATGCATGGCGCGCCAACCGGAATAAATTGGGCTTACACAAAATCCAACACTGGCACCAATCCCAACCAGGCCGAGGGCTTTACCGGTTCCGGTTGGATACAAACGCGCCACCAACGCCGTGGCTGCCGGATGATAAAAACTTCCACCCAAACCAGCGATGATCACGCAGACCAACGCCACGGAATAAGTCGGCGCAAAGGCGAGGCCCACAAACCCGAGGCCGTTGATCGCGAGGCCAAACGCCAGAAGTTTTTTGCGGCTCACGCGATCCGCCAGAATTCCCATCAGATAGCTGGGCAGAAAATAAGAGATCCCCATGATGGTGACGAGCAGCGTGGCCGCCTCAACACTGGCGAGCTGGAAATCTTTTTGGATGAGCAAATAGAGCGGGATCAACGCGACGTGATAAATGTGCGTGAACGCATGCAGCGCCCCGCACAGCCAGAGCGTTCGAATTTTACTTTTTCTATTTTGATCCATCTTGTGAAAGCCGAGTGGAATTAGCCACAGTTGAAACGAGATTTCACGGATTGTTTTGTCGCTCTGAGATTATTTCGCCATCAAGGAACAACCGCGCGGTTCTGCCAGCGTTGCGCGACCCACCAGCTTAAAACCATTGCCGCACCGAATTCCCAAATCATCGGTCTGGACGGCGAGGATGGAAAAGACATTCGCCAGGTCCACGATGCGGATCAAACCGGTTTCGCCTTCGTTAACCTCGTTGCCCGTTTCGGGCGAAATAATTTGGACGCGCGTCCACGGGGGAAAACTAAACGCCCGCGAGTTTTTGGTTTTAGATTTTATGTTTTTATTTTCAGAATCGGGCTGAAATTCAATCGAGTGATCATAGGCTTGAGAACTGAGTTCGCTCATGCCGTATTCGCAAATGATGTGCGACGCGGGAATTCCAAGGTGTTTGGTGATCAGTTGATGCAATTCCGCCTTTGGCAAAGATCGCGAACGCCCTTTGTAGCCGCCCGTTTCCAGAACACGCGATCCGGCGGCGAGCCGATAGCGAATGTTGTTGGCGGCAAAATAATCTAAAAGATGAACAAACGAGAAAGCCGTTCCAAGAATCCCGATGGGACGATTTGCACACATAGATTTGCGCAAACCGAAAAGCGTTTGTTCGATGTCCAATGTCCAGGAATTGGCGTCGTCAATTTTCCCGCCAAAAAAAGAATCGCGTGAACCCAAATGGTAGCGAACGGTTTCGAACATGTGAACGAGCGAAGAATTTGGCGCAAGGGCAGGGGGGGGCGTCAGAAAAATAAAACCGGGCTTTTCAATCGGACCCGTTAACGCAGGCTCGGCCAATTTGTCCCAGTCGCTCAGAAAATGTTTTTGGAACCAGGGCAAGAGCGACGCTTCATAAATCGCGAGGGATTCCGCGTTGTGAAAGTGGCGGCTGGGAACCTGTTCGGTCGTTCCGCTGGAGTGAAAAACATGGGTTCGTTCGTTTGTTTTCAAACTGGAAAGTTCGAGTTCTTTGAAAGCGCTCGTGGGCAGAGAGGGAATTTCTTTCCACTGTTTGATGTTGGTTGGAGAAATTTTTCGCGCGTCGCAGAAGCGGCGATACGGAGCAACCCCAGAGAATTGCAGGGCGAAAAGAGACAAAGCGAGTTCGTTGAATGGCGTTTCAAGGTGCTGCCGGCATTCGGTCGGCAGCTCGGTCGATTTTGCCGACAGCATGTCGGCAGCACTTTGGTGAATGAACTCGCACAGAGCCTCGGCGAAATCGTGGAAAGATAGAATTGTGTTCACGCGGTTTTTGGTCGGCTGGTTTTCCGCTACAGCCATGCAATGTTTAGATGCAGACGCGACTCGCTGCAAGTTTTATGGCAATGGCCGCCGCGTAATTTTTAAAACAGGACTTTTTGTAGTTAACAAAACAACTTGTCTTACTTGTCCTGTTTGCTCGCCCCGCGACCTGCTAATAAATACGATGGGTTGCGCAGTTCCTCCAGTCAGGGATTGGCTTGGGCCAGGTGGAGAGTTGCCTGACGTGGAACAGTGCGGCTTGTCTATAAATTCACGAGGGAGTTTCGCGCTGAACCGATCTGGTTGATTGACCCTCACTCTACTAAAATTGCGCGGTAAAACCTGCGGGCATAATTGGTGCCCCACGGACCTGGAACAACATTTGTTTCAATAAAAGTTTTGAAGTTGTCCACGCGCGACCCGTGGATGTTGCCGGTACAGGCCGACACCAATTACACCGTGGCAGGAAGTAATTATCTTTTCCTTGATTTCCGTCAGTTTCGCCACTCAACTCTTTCCTCAATTTTTAACTGAATTACAAATATGGCTTACAAAGACATCACTCCACCAACCGGCGGCAAAATCACGATCGCAAACGGCAAACTCACCGTTCCAGAAAATCCCGTTATCCCTTTCATCCGCGGCGATGGCACTGGTGCGGACATTTGGGCAGCGAGCGAGCGGGTGTTCGATGCTGCTGTTCTCAAAGCTTACGGTGGAAACCGGAAAATTTCGTGGTTCGAAGTTTTCGCCGGCGAGACGTCGTTCCAAAAATTTAACAACTGGTTGCCCGACGACACGGTTGAGGCGTTCCGGGAATTTCTCGTCGGAATCAAGGGACCGCTGACCACGCCAATCGGCGGCGGTATTCGTTCGCTGAACGTCGCGTTGCGTCAGATGCTCG
Organism: Limisphaerales bacterium; assembly: GCA_046593365.1. Classification (GTDB taxonomy): domain Bacteria; phylum Verrucomicrobiota; class Verrucomicrobiia; order Limisphaerales; family CANJXF01; genus CANJXF01. The sequence goes on along the minus strand of JBKJOA010000066.1, from coordinate 30,708 downwards.
ATCTCTATGTTTGTTTACGACCGGTTCAGTATTTCACCGGCGTTCCCTCACCGGTGAAACATCCCGAGAAAGTGGATATGACCATCTTCCGTGAAAATACGGAGGACATTTACGCAGGGATCGAATACGTCGGCGGCTCGCCTGAAGCACAAAAAGTTTTGGATTTTATTGCCAAGGAATTTCCGAAGGACTTCAGCAAGATTCGTTTCGGCACGAAAGAAAAAATCGCCGAATATATGAAGCTGGCAGCGCCTGATCACGATGTCTCGAATATTCCGGTGCAAGTCGGCATCGGCATCAAGCCGGTCTCCAACGTCGGCACGATTCGGCTCGTCAAAGCGGCGATCGAATACGCACTGAAATTCAAACGCAAGAGTGTCACCTTCGTTCACAAAGGGAACATCATGAAATATACCGAAGGTGCGTTCCGTGACTGGGGTTATGCTGCGGCGGAACGCATTTTCGGCGACAAAGTTTATACCTGGTCACAATGGGAACGCACAAAAAAGGAGAAAGGCGAACCCGCCGCCAACGAGGAACAAAAGTCTGCAATCAAATCGGGACGTTTGCTGATCAAAGATGCGATTGCAGATATCGTCTTGCAGCAGGTCCTCACGCGTCCGGAAGACTTTGATGTCATCGCTACGTTGAATTTGAACGGGGATTATTTGAGCGACGCACTGGCGGCTCAGGTTGGCGGGATCGGCATCGCGCCCGGTGGAAACATTAATTACATTACTGGTCACGCCATTTTCGAAGCGACTCACGGCACGGCACCAAAATATGCGAATCTGGACAAGGTAAATCCGGGAAGCGTGGTGCTCTCCGGTGAAATGATGTTGCGTTACATGGGCTGGACAGAAGCGGCGGACCTGATCATCAAAGGTTTAAACGGTGCGATTGGTTCCAAACGCGTTACTTACGACTTTGCGCGGCAAATGGAAGGCGCTATGGAAATTAAATGTTCCGAGTTCGGCGATAATATCATCGTCAATATGTAGGCAATACCGCTTCGTCAGACATTTTGGTTTCAAGGAGTAACCAACAGTCCTCTTGGCTGGCAAATATTTATTCCTGGTAGCGCCAATTAGGCCCCCAAAATTTGGTTTGCGGCTTGTTTGAGTTGGAAGAAGGGATTACAGTTGGACGATGTTTGTTTCTCGTTTTGTTTTGGCGCTGACTTTAATCAACTCGCTCTTTTCTCAGATCAGCCATGCTCAGATTAGCAAAGGAAATCAGATTCTCCTCGATCGAGGTTTGCAGATTCAGGGAATGGTGCAGCCGGACAACTATTTTCATTTAGACACCTATTCGAATGCGAATTATACCGCCGTAAATTTTCTATGGAATTCCACGGGCAACGTGGGACCCATTTCAACATTTGTCGGTGAGCCACTCGGTTTCCCCTGGGCGCGATGGGCTTCTGATGAAGCGAACATGCCCACCATGGGTTTCGGTCAAACTGGGAACGGAGACTCATTTTCACGAACAAACGAAATTCCCCACACGAACCAACTCGTCAATATTCAACTCGGTGATGAATGGAATTTGAATGACGATACGATTCGCACAAGTTTGGTTGATTGGTTTGTTGCAGTACGCAGCAATTGGCCAAATTCAATTCTTTATCACAATAATTGGGGTGGCCAGATCGGGGACGCGCAGCTTTACGATTTCATCACACGCGCTCAACCCGATATGCTTTGCTTCGACAGTTACCCTTGGCAATCGGTTTACGACACAGCCGAACCGAACAACACCGGTCCTGCGATCCCCGGGCCGGGCAGTACGCTAGTGAAAGATTGGTATGGCTATTTGCGTCAATATCGCGAATACGCAAAAGGCGCAGGTATTCCACTGGCGATTTATCGGCAAACGTTTCATGCCGTGCAGGATTACGACGGACATGTTTTTCGTGATCCTTCGCCATCAGAACTTCGACTCAACACTTTCGCCGCGATGGCGTTCAACGCAAAATTTTTTACCGATTTTACATACAACACAAGTTCTGGTTCTTTGTTTACAAAAACTTTTAATGGCTCGGGTGACAGTGTTATCAGCACGAACGGGCTCTATGCGGAAATCACCGATGTCAACAAGCGCGCTCGAAATCTCGGAAAAGCGCTCACTCGTCTGACCCCAATCACCATTGAAGGGTATGTTGGCTACACGACGAGCATGGCGATAATACGCGGAACAGATGCGAATGGCGCGGTCACACCCATTCCCATTGGCTTCCTGACAGATCAGGATATGCCGGGCGCGAGTTACACCGAGTGGGTTTATCGGCGCAACGATCCTTACCTCACGAACAATTGGACGATTACCAATTTGGGAGCTAAAAACAACGGCCACCCCGGCGATGTGATCGTTTCCTGGTTCAAGCCCTTGGATGAAAGTTTCGACGGACCGAACTACACGAATGAAACTTACATGATGGTCGTAAACGGCTTGAGTGATCCCACCGGAACCGCCGCTGATTGCCTTCAGGAAATTAGGCTCAACTTTCATAGCAGTGTCACCGCTGTGCAAATGTTGAATCCGCTAACCGGCGTGGCGGAACTGCAATGGCTCACGTTGACGAATGGTTTTCGGCAGTTGGTCTTAAACTTAAACGGCGGCAACGCGGCCTTATTTAAATTTGCGGATGGCGCTTCGTTTGTCGGAGTGCAATCGACGCCCGTGACCGGTTCGCCCGCGCTAACGCTACACCCGGTCAGCCGCGAAAACCTTTTGGGAACCGATGCGACGTTTACCGCGCATGCGGTGGGGACTGCGCTGCTCACTTATCAATGGCAATTCAACCGAGTCAACATCCCGGGAGCCACCGCGAATACTTTCACCCGCTCAAATGTGCAATTTGCCGATGCGGGCAGCTACACCGTCATCGTGAGCAATGCGGTGGGGACTGCGACCAGCACCCCTGCGGATTTGACCGTTCCCTCCAGCCAGCCATTTTTCTATGAGCCATTTAATTACTCGAATTTTGGCGGTCCGGTCACCGCGAACACACCGGTAAACTGGACGTTGGGTGGAAACAACGCACCCGACGATTCCCATGTGACCAGCGGAAGTCTTTCCTATCCGGGTTTAACCGTTCCAATTGGCAACAGTGTAACTAATGGCGGAATCGGTTATGGCCTCCGGCGGTTAATCGGAACGAACGTGAACAGCGGCAATCTTTATTTTTCCGTGCTGTTCAGGATGAACAATCTCGGATACGGAGCTGGCGGATGGAACGGGTTGTCGTCGCAAGTCGGTGCCTTGGGGGCGACGGATAACACTGGTTTTCGGCTCCAAATAATGGTGAGAAGCAATTCTTCGTCGGGCTACGTCATGGGTGTGCAAAAAGGTGGAACTGGAGCTTCGGCTATATTCGACACCACGGAGTATCACACTAACGAAACCGTTTTGATCGTGGGAAAATATGATTTCAGCACCGTGCCTAACCCAGTCACTCTCTGGATCAATTCGAACTCGTCCGCGTTAGGCAGTGGCTCCGCTCCGACGAATTCCATTTCGGCAAATACTGGCACTGACGGCATCGCGATTGACCGCTTCAACTTCCGACAAAATTTAGCGACTGGTGCAAATTCTCTTCCCGCTGCGATGCAATGGGACGAGTTGCGAATCGGCAATTCATGGTCCGATGTAACTCCGCGCCGGGTTTCGTTCCTTACGAGCCTGACGGGTATCTCACGACTCGGCGACGGAAGGTTCCAATTCGCTTTCTCGACCGCCAGTGGCCAAAGCGGCAGCGTCTATGCCTCCACAAATCTAATCAATTGGACGATGATCGGCGCAGCCACACAAATTGCACCGGATTTGTATCAATTCATCGATGCCAACGCGACGAATTACGCGCGCCGCTTTTATCAAATGCGCATTCCATAAGGGAGACGCGTCGAATTCATTACAGGGCAATTCTCAACATCCGTTAAGCTAATTACCGTCGGCTTTTTTCAGCTAGAGGCTGATTCTGCTTTCGAAAAGAGGGTTTTAGGATTTTGCCATGAATAGATCTGTATTTTACATCATCGGAGTCATCGTGGTTGTGATTGTCCTTTTAAAATTTCTCGGAGTTTACTGAACGGCAATCTTCGCGATTGGCGCGTCCGAATTTCCCGGAGCGGGAGAGGATTTGCGTTAATACTTCGTTGGCACATGCATGATGCCATTGAAGTGGCATTGAATCGGGGCCAGGCCTCCCCAAAAATTTCCTTAGATTCAACTGCGAGCTTGGTTCGCTTCGCAGCCAATTGCGGACCATCCGAGAGCTGCCTTCAAGGCAGCGAAAAGTGGACGCCCATGTGCAAATGCCGCCCACTCTGGAATGGATGCCAATATTTGCCATTCCTGCGCAAGAAAATGCGGTAATTAGCGCACTCGACGAGTGATGTTGCACGCCAAGCCGAAGCGCACCAAATCCGCCGGTGTTCCCCAAAATTACAAGATGTAAAACGAAGGCGTTGTCCAGACCACTTGCGGCGACCGTCTGACGTGACGCCCTAAACAAGATCAAGCACAATTACGTTGGCTGCCATCGCAAAGGGCTTCAAAAGAATGCAAAAATCATTTTGAGGTTTTCCCTGATTCTGATATGGTGACGCTCCTGCCATGCGCTGTGCTTTTTTTATATTTTTATTTTTGCTTGCTGCGTGCTTATCCGAGCTTCACGCGGGAACTCCGCCAGAATTTCTTTGGGCGAAAGCTGGCGGCAGTATCAGTGACGATTATGGCAACAGTATTGCCGTTGATGCGTCGGGTAATTCGATTGTAACGGGGCGTTTTACCGGGAACGCCAGCTTTCTTGGCACAAATATCGTCAGCAGCGGGCAGGATGAAATTTACTTGATCAAGCTCAACCCCAGCGGAGGCCGAGTCTGGTTGAAGCAAGCAGGAGGAACGAACACGGATGAGGCGTACAGCACTGCCTTGGATAGCCTCGGGAATATTTATATCGCCGGGCGATTTACCAGCACAGCAACTTTTGGCACCACCAATCTAACAAGTGCGGGAACTCACGACATGTTTTTGGCCAAATACGACCCGAATGGAAACTTTTTGTGGGCGCGTCGTGGCGGCGGGACCAATGTTGATTATGCCAACGCGGTCTGCACGGATACTTCAGGAAATGTTTTCGTAACGGGTATTTTCTCAAGCACCGCAACGTTTGGTAATGTTGTTTTAACGAGTGGCGGTAACAGGGACATTTTTGTGGTCAAGTATGACGCCGCTGGAAATGTGCTCTGGGCGAATTCGTTTGGAAGTACTGCAAACGATGTTGGATTTAGCGTAGCAGCCGATAACGCAGGGAATGTCTTTGTTTCCGGGTGGGTGGTAGGCGCGGTGACATTAGCCGGAAAAACGGCTAATGCGTTAGGCGCGCAGGATATTTTTTTGGCGAAGTATGATCCCAATGGAATCGCGCAATGGCTTCGGCGAGCGGGAGGAAGTGGAGCGTTTGACTATGGTTATTCAGTTGCAGTGGATACTCTGGGCAATCCATACGTCTGTGGATCATTTCGAAGCACTGCGACATTTGGAAACACAAATCTAGTCAGCAGCGGAAGCGCCGATATCGCTCTTGCGAAATATGACACTGCCGGAAATTTTCTTTGGGCACAAAAAGCGGGGTCATCTACCGGGGATGATGAAGCGTATTCCGTTGTTATTGATCGGTTCGGGAATGCATTCCTTACTGGATATTTTCGAGGGACTGCTTCTTTTTCTGGAACGAATGTTACGAGCAGCGGCCAGCATGATTTATTCATCGCCAAGTATGGCAGCACCGGGACGCTCGGGTGGATTCAAAAAGGGGGGGGTACTAACTACGATTACGGAAACAGCATCGCTTTAGACAGTCTCGGAAACGCCTTTGTGGCAGGAGTATTCTTCTCAAGAGCATCCTTAGGAACGAATATAGTCACTAGCGTGGGTGGAAGTGATTTTCTCGTAACAAAGCTCAGTACAACAACCATTCCTTTCATTTCTGATGTGGGCAACCAAACTATCAACGAAAATGCGGTGGGTGCGTTGATTCCTTTCAATGTAAGCGACTTGGAAACCCCCGCGTCAAATCTGGTTGTTTCAGCAACTTCATCTAACTTGGCCTTGCTCCCAATTTCGCGAATGATCTTTGGAGGAAGTGGAACGAATCGCAACGTTTCCATCTCTCCTGCAACAAATCAGTCTGGAACGACCTTGATAACGCTGATAGTGACGGACTCTGATGGGATTACGAACAGTGATAGTTTTCTGTTGACCGTAAGTTCGGTGAATCATGCGCCGGTTCTCACTCCTGTCGGCACACAGGTCGTCAATGAAGAAACTGCGTTGCTCGTGACCAATATTGCTACGGATGTGGATGCCAACACGCTGACTTTTTCTCTTTTGTCAGCACCAGCGGGCGCGAGCATTAGCACCAACGGGGTATTTTCATGGGTACCCACCGAAGCGCAAGGATCGAGCACGAACATCGTTTCAGTTCGAGTTACCGACAATGGCACGCCGAATCTAAGCAGCACAAATTCTTTCGCCGTGGTTGCAAATGAGATCAACACTGCTCCAATTATTTCAGTTCCATCGAACGTGTTGATTGATGCCGGAATACCGTTCTTCCTGACCAACTCTGCGGTGGATCCTGATATCCCAGCGAACACCGTCACTTATTCGTTGGTGGCAGCGCCGCAGGGTGCCGCAATCACTGCACAAGGTGTTTTCAGTTGGACGCCGAGTGCCAACCAAGCGGCAAGCACGAATATAGTTCGAATACGAGCATCGGATAACGGAATTCCATCCCTGAGCAGTACTAATAGTTTTCTAATTGTGGTCAATCCGCTCAACGTAGAGCTACTTCAAATCCAAAAGCCAGCTTACGTCTCCGGTTACACAAAACTATATTTTAATGCACAGGCCGGACAAACTTACAGAATCGATTACGCCGCTGCTACAAACGCACCTTGGTTTGAGCTAAAAACTGTTGCAGCATCACCTGTTACCACGAATTTCATCGTGAGCGATGGAGCTTACGATTCCAATCGCATTTATCGATTGGTACTTGCAGAACTACCGCTGCAAATTGATCGCGTTACCCGCAACGCGCAAGGTATGAGGATCTTTTTTGCGGTCGAGGGGGGGCGCACTTACCAGGTTGAAACTCGAGGTTCGCTGACCACGGGTTCATGGAGTGTTGCGACCAACTTCACGGCCGCAGTTACCACCAACAGTTACTCCTATTTAGATCCAATTCAACTTAGCCAGCGATTTTATCGGTTGGTCCTGGCAGAACCACCTCTACGAATCGATCGTATCAGCCACAACGCGCAAGGTCAGCGGATCTTTTTTGCCGTCGTTGGCGGGCGCACTTACCAAGTGGAAACTCGAGGGTCACTGACTACGGGTTCATGGAGTGTTGCGACCAACTTCACGGCGGCAGTGAGCACCAACAGTTTCTCCTATTTTGATTCAAGTCAGAACAGCCAGCAGTTTTATCGGCTTTCAATTCCGGCTCGGTTATCAGAATTCAGCAAGATCGAGAAACTTCCGGCGCAGTTCAGCTTTCAATTTAACGCACAAGCGGGAATTAACTATACCGTTGAGTATCTTCCAACCTTCACCACGAACGCATGGGCTTTTTTGACTAACTTGACGCCGGTTATTGCAACTAATGTCTTGGTTATTGATAGTTCCGCTACGGATCTACAACGCTTCTACAGAGTACGAGTTAATTAAGATAATGTCCGTAATCTCAACCCTGAACCGAAGTTGCAATGGCTACGAAAGAACGCAACAAAACTTCACAGCATTTGCTACGAAAAAAGCCGATTCACTGTCTATGGGAAGAGCGGTGTTAAAATGTGCCCATAAACCGAATTCTGTGGCGGTTTTTTTAAGCTGCGGAATTTAGACTGAGGAAGAATTAAAAAGCCGACGGGGATTCTCCCCGTCGGCTTTTTCACATTAAATTCTAACTAAGGTCGAGGCGGACGTCCGTTGCCTGGATTACCAGGGCTTGTGCCAGGTCCGTCATTAGGCTTGGGATTACCTGGAGGCGCAGGATCTTCACCATTACCAACGCCGTTGTTTCCATGTTGTGAAACCGGGGACTCTTTAGAGACTGCTAAAGAGCGCGCTTTCGTTGAAGCAACCTCGATAGATTCTACCGATGGTGCGATGGTTTGAACATATTGAGGAGAAACGACCAAGGAAATATGATCGTATTGAACAGGAAGCGATCCACGCAAGATGGTGAGTGGACCATCGGCGTTGATGGAATAGTCGCTCCGATCGAGAACCGCAAAACCCTCTCGCACGTTGATTTTAAAGCGGGAAAGAGCAGAACTTTTAGTTTGTAATCCATTCAAGCTACCTTCGATCAGATCCAAGTCAGTTTCTGATACTGATTCCAGCCCCGTCTCAGCAGATGACATGCGGGTAATTCGAACCACGGAGTTCGGGTTGGCTGTAACGACACTGGCGTTCTCTTTAAAAACCAGACGAACTGTTGATTCCTGAGATGTCTTTACCAGCGTTCCAGGCTTCAAAGTGGAGCGAACTTTCAGCGGCAGCCACACCTCTTTGTCGGTGGAATAATGCGCCGCGCCTTTTATGGCTTCGACACGCACCACCTCACCAGAGTGATTCTCAGCGAATACGTTGAGGATTGGAAATACAGCAATGGCCACAACAAGAACTGCTGTCGGCGATCTAAATAATGTGCCCGTTTTCATAAGTTTTCCTCCCGATTGGAGGGGGATCAATTTTGATTTCAAGTCTAGTTATGAGACATAAATGCCAAAAAAACAAGCATAAATCGGAAAAAGTTATTCACAATTCATGGCTCCTTAACTGCTTATGATAATCCGAGAATGAGTTTAGTGCAAATTTTATAATGATTTTTAGGCCCCGTTTTTAATCTTGAGAAAGTTACTAAAAATCAGTAACATGTTGAAATTAAACCCATGCGGAGGCTGAGCTTATAAATCGAATGACTGCTATGAATAAACTGTTTTTGGTTAATTTTTTTATATTCGCATCTTCGCTTTTGGTGATTGCCTCGGAACCGCCGCCTCTGTCGATAACAAATTTTTCGTTCAACGGATCGCAACAGATCATCAAGTGGGCTCCATTCCCTGCTGCAAAGAACTATTCAATTTTGAGCAGCACGAATCTGGCTAATGGATTCACCACGAATAGCAGTGGCCTGATTTCGGGGTATGTATGGACGGGAACCAGCACCGTTCCGGTAAATTTTTACCAACTGAAGGTAACGCCGCTGACGAGCAACGAATTATTATCAGCGAATGTCCTAAATCGGCTGGCTTACGGACCTTCGCCCGATGACCTCGATAGAATCCTTACCGGAATCAGCCCGATTGGTCCCGATGCTTACATTATCGAACAACTTGCCCCAGAATCAATTGCCGAAACCGTGACCAATTCCCATACAAACATCAATATTATCCAAGCAAAATTCGCCGGCGTCTTGGATGTAATCCCCTCCAGTTCCAATTACGCCACGATAGATGATTTTCGCGCCTGGCACATTTTGAGGGCGGTTGGCGCGAAACGCCAATTGTTGGAAGTGCTGCTCCAGTTTTTTGAGAATCATTTTGTGACCCAGTTTTCGAAATCTGACGACTATTTTGATCAATTTTACGATGGAGGCGTGAATGAAAACCGCATTGCCACGCAATTCGAGTATCTGGAAAATGATAAATGGCGCAACGCTCTGCTCAATCCCGCATGCACTTTCTACGATCTGTTAAGGATAAGCGCGGAAAGCCCTGCGATGATTATCTATTTGGACACAGTGACGAGTAAGGGAAACGGTTCAAACATCGCCAACGAAAATTATGCGCGCGAACTTCTGGAGCTTTTTACCTTCGGTGTCGATAACGGATATACCCAAAACGACATCCTGGCGATGTCTAGGTCTTGGACGGGTTGGACAATTCAAATCGTCTCACCAACCAATGCATTCAATCCTTTTGCGACGCGCCTGACCAATATGCTCGCTAGCGCAATTGCAGCGGGCCAAACGAATTATAACATCGTCTCGAATCTGGCCGGTGTTTGGGCTTTTAATTTTAACTCCGCGGCCCATGACGTTAGTCCCGGCACTCGTCCGAAAACTCTGTTTACCAATGCCTCCATTCCAGCGCGTTTTGGTGCTCCTTATACGACTAGTTTATATGGGACGAATACCGTTCCTGGAAAATACACCTTTGGCTTTCCCGCACGCACAGGTACCAATGCGATTCAGGATGGCTACGACGTCATCTCTTATCTGGCGGATTTACCGTTCACCCAGGAATATATCAGTGTAAAACTTTGCCGTCTCTTTGTTCATGACGACTTCCCAAATCCCAGCAATGACACCAACAATCCCGCTTACGATTTTTATGACTACGCTGGAGGAAATTTGTCGCCGGAGGCTCAGTTGGTTAGGGATTGCATGACAGCGTGGAACACTCCGCCTAAAGGGCGAATCAGGCCGGTGCTGACGACGATTTTTAATTCTGATCTGTTTCGAAGTCATGACGGATCTATGCAAAAAGTAAAAACTCCGCTCGAATATACGGTGAGCGCAATTCGAGCTTTGCGTTCGAGCACAAATGGAAGTTTTCTGGTCAATTCCTACTCAGCGGATACGGATGGTTATAATCTGGTTAAAACAGTCGGGAACTCGCCGGGATTGTTAGGACCTCTTAATCGAATGGGTGCCATGAGTCTCTTTGACCGCGGCGCACCGGACGGCTACCCCGAAGATGCTCCTTATTGGATTAGTTCCGGAACTCTTTCGGAACGAATCCGCTTTGTGCAGTCGTTCTCTACTGCGATTGGCCAGGCTGGACACACCGGCACATCCGAAACCTCGACCAATGACGCTGGAAATAATACCTTTTGCTCGCCGGTGAATTTAATTTTCTCAAAACTGCCGGTGGCTAGTCGAACAAACGCAGCGGCAATCGTGGATTACGTATTAGGTATCATGTATCCGGGCGAAGGAGCGGGAAATCTTAATCAATATCGAACGGCTGCAATAAATTATTTAAATGACGGCAGTGCGGATAATCCAGCCACGGCAACCTTTTTTGCAAATTTGACTCCAAGCGCCACCGCAACTGGTGCTTACGATATCCGAGTCCGCGGTATGGTCGCATATCTGTTTTCTCTGCAACGTTTCCAGGAACAATAATTATGCAACATTTTAACATTATCACCCGTCGCGGTTTCTTTGACCGCAGTTTAAAAATCGGCCTTGGTGTTGCGCTCTCCACTTTGACCGACATTCCGTTCGTAATGAAGCGCGCCCTGGCTGAAGGCAACATTGGAATTCCCGGACCAGACGGAAAAACTAAGAAAGTGCTTTTTATTTTTCTGCGCTTTGGCAATGACGGTCTCAATTCCGTCATTCCAATTGAAGATCCGGTTTATGCCCCTAATCGTCCCAAAATTGGTATTCCAAAAAGCGGGACGGCACCGGCAAATTATTATTCCACGGCGACCGGTTTAATGGATGACTTTAGTGGGCTGGCGGGTTTTCCGACGGAAGCCATCCGTGGCGGCAATGGGTTTGCCGCACTTCATCCGTCCTTAAAATATCTCGCTCCGGTCCACAACGCGGGGGACTTGGCATTAATCCATCGTGTCGGCTATCCAAGGCAATCGCGCTCTCATTTTGATTCCCAAATCTATTGGGAAAACGGCAATCCGAACAATAACCTTTCCAAGGACGGAATTTTTTATCGCGCAATGATCGAGTCAGGTTTGGCGAACACCAATCCTCTTACCGGCGTTTCGATTCAATCCGCATTGCCGCTTTTGTTGCGCGGTTCCGATGCGGCCATGACCAATCTCAGTGATCCCACACGTTTTAAATTGCTCGGCATCCCCAACATTACGGCTGGACAATTGAAGGCGACCAACAACCTTTTCACTGCCAACAGCTTTTCGGGGCCGAACAAAAAAAATCGCGAGCTTCTCAGCTTGCAATATAAAAACCTCAATACGGTCTTGGGCGAGTTTGCGGGAGGAATCGATTTCTCTGAAACGGGAAACACATTTCAGGATTCCGTGGCGGGGCCGACCCAAGGTTATTATCTCTTTCCAACTGCGGCTGCTAAAAATCCCAATGGCGTGGTCGATTCCAGTTCCAACACTTATACTTTCTTTAAAAGCCTGAAAGCAGCGGCGCAAATCTTGAACAAAACCGACGCCATTATCGCTGGCACGGAATTAGGAGGATTTGACACACATAGCAATCAAATCCTCCCTGTTGATCCAGTTACGGCGCTCCCTAATCGTTTTGAAGGCGATCACGCCAAGCTCCAAAAGCGAATTGCCTGGGCGATGTATGGCCTTCGAAAATATTTCCAGATTTACCATGACCGAGCCACCTGGGATAACATGATCGTCGTGACCCTCTCCGAATTTGGCAGAACCAGCGCCGAAAACGGAACTTTCGGCACAGATCACGCCGAAGCTGGCCCGATGTTCGTTGCCGGGGGCGGTGTGAAAGGTTATGGCAAAAATGGCCGCATCACTGGCATTTTTGGTTGCCATACGGGCGACAATTACAACGGCCATTCGGTTGGGTGGACTCCGGGAGCCGTCATCCCGGACCCCGACCCTGTAAAACCACCGAACATCAAGAACGGTACTATGTTTGGAGTCAGTTCCAGTTATTTGAAACGCTCCGTTGATTATCGATCTGTGCTCGGGGAAATCATTCGTGACCATCTCGGTGCCACCCAGTCACAGTTAAATAGAATCATCCCGGCCTATACAGTCGTAAACCAAAAGCTGCAAAACGGAGGAACTACGAGCAACAGCACTACAGAAAAAACCGATGGCACTACCATCGCCGGTGAGTTAGACATTGTTTGAAGAACTCGCCTGCGATAAAATTCCAGATGAATTTTGCGGGCATACGCTGTTTTTTTCTTTCGACTGCGCTGGGTGCCACCATCGCTCATCCGGCAATCGCGACCACCGTAGTTCTTCAGCCCGCAGCCGATACGACCCTGGTTGAAAAAGAGCCAGATAATAACCTCGGCGGCTCTGATTTCGTCAATGCTGGCACGACCGGCATGAACGCAGGCTTCACGAGAAATCGAGGTTTATTTCAATTCGACTTAAGATCCATTCCACAAGCCTCAATAATAAAATCTGCCGATTTATTTCTTGAAGTCAGATTTCAGTCACTCGTTTCTGTCCCTGCCTCATATACGCTTCATCGGATGCTGAGACCCTGGGGCGAAGGGAACAAGTTCACTAACGCATCACCGGGACTGGGAGTTTTAGCAACGATCAATGAGGCAACCTGGAACCATCGTTTTGCCCTGACCACCAACACCTGGAGTTTTCCTGGAGCCTCAAATGACTACATCCTGGCGATTAGTTCATCAGCGAGTATTTCCTCTCTGGAGTACCCTCATTTTGAAACCAGTTTGAACATGGAATCCGATGTTCAAACGTGGCTTGATAATCCTTCTGCAAACTTCGGTTGGCTCTTAAAAACAGAAAATGAAGGAACTACTTACACGGCACGCGGATTTGGCTCACGAGAATTTACCGGAGAAGACACCAATTCGCCCCCCAAACTGGAAGTTAAATTCGTTGCGCCGCCGACCATTTTCAATCCTCAAATCACTAACGGGCAATTCGTTTTTTCGTTTCTTGCGGAAGCCAATGAAGCTTACAAAGTGGAATTTAAAAACGCGCTTGCTTCTACAAATTCATGGTTGGCCGTCACCAACATCAGCGCGCCGATCATTGAAACAAATATTTTCGTGTCGGACCCCATTTCTTCCAGCACCCGATTTTACCGCGTCATTCCACAGTAACTAGGGCTCGCTCGTTTGCCCACAGATCACCGCGCGATTTGCCCCCGTCGTTTCCGGAAGATTTCCTCGTTGCGACTTAATTCGCAAAAACGCCAGTAAGGCGAAAGCCGCCGGTTCAATCGATTGCACAGGCCAGTTCAGCTCGTCGCTCGACTGCACAACACAACCAAACTGTTTTCTGATCGCTTGAACCAGCGTCGGATTTGATGCGCCGCCGCCGGTCAAAATAATTTTGTCCGGTTTGGTGAGAAGGTGCATTTCGTAATTCAGCGCCAGCGAACGCGCGGTGTATTCCGTAAAAGTTGTGGCCACGTCAAATTGCGAAAGGCCCCGCATTTCCTGAATCGCCTTTTTAAAAAATGGCTCGCCGAAAAGTTCACGCCCTGTGCTCTTGGGCGGTTTCTTTCCGAAATAAGGATGACGCAACCAACGCTTCAGCAAATCTTCCGATGCGGTTCCGCGCGCCGCCCATTCGCCAGCGAAATCATAATGCCTTTTTCCATTCGAGAAATGGCGGATCGCAAAATCAATCAACATGTTCGCGGGACCGGTATCAAAAGACAGAACCTTCGGTTTCGATTCTCGTTTCCAGTCAAGCGAAGTCACGTTGCTGATGCCGCCGAGATTGTTGACGCAAACATGTTGGCCGCGCTGCGCAAAAACGAACCGATGAAAGAGCGTCGCGAGCGGTGCGCCCTGTCCGCCAGCCGCCAAATCCGCGACGCGAAAATTATTCACGACTGGCACGCGCAATTTCTCAACGAGATAGGCCGGTTCGCCGAGCTGAAAAGTGGCAGGATTTTTTTTACTTGGATGATGAAAAACCGTCTGGCCATGCAGACCGACAAGAGTGGGTTTTGCGCGATTCGTCTTGTCCGTGACATGCGCTGCGTAAAAACGACCAAGGTCGTGGTGCAGTTGACAGAATTCCCAACTCTTCAAATCACCCCGCGCCGCTTCGTGCAAACTTTGCTGAAGCTTCTTGGGAAAAGGCGCTGTCCAAACTTTGCGCAATTCAATCTTCTTTTCGGAAACCTCGCAGAGCGCGTAATCGACGCTGTCGATGCTGGTGCCGGACATGATGCCGAGGACGTTCATGCGCAGATTCTTAGTCGCTCGTTCCACAGATGACACGGATAAAAAGAAATAATCCGTGAATTTTTTAAATGAGTGGCTAAACATCTCTACACATGAACCGCTTGCTCACTTTGCTTATTCTCATTCTCATTTCCGTTGCGTCAAAGGCCCTGGCGCAAAAACCAAATTACGATGTCATTTCCGATAAAATAATTTTTGCTGCGACCAATTCGGATTTTGCCTTTAACCGTTTGATATTTCTGTGTGACAAGTTCGGCCCACGCTTTAGCGGCACTACCAATCTCGAAGCGGCGATTGATTGGGTGCTTGCCGAAATGAAAACGGATGGCCTGCAAAATGTACGCGGAGAAACGGTCATGGTTCCCCATTGGGTGCGCGGCCAGGAATCCGCTGAACTGCTGCAACCGCGTCCCCATCAGATGGCCATGCTGGGGCTTGGCGGGAGCGTGGCGACACCACCGCAAGGAATCACGGCAGGGGTGTTGGTGGTGAAGAGTTTTCAAGATCTTAGCAATCGCGTCGCTGAGGCAAAGGGCAGGATTGTTCTCTTCAACGAACCTTTCACGACGTATCACGACACGGTTCCGATTCGCACACGCGGTGCGATGGAAGCGGCGAAAGCCGGTGCGATCGCGAGTTTGGTGCGATCTATCACACCCGTTTCATTGAATACCCCTCACACCGGCAACATGCGGTACACGAACGGGCTGCCGAAGATTCCTCACGCGGCAATTACGGTTGAAGATGCTGAATTGTTGCAACGAATGCAGGATCGCGGAGAAAAAATTGTCGCACGCCTGAAGATGGAAGCCAAAACGTTGCCTGATGCAAAATCGCGCAATGTCGTTGCGGAGATTGTCGGTCGCGAAAAACCGAATGAAATTATTATAATCAGCGGGCACCTCGATTCATGGGACGTGGGGCAGGGTGCAATGGACGATGGTGGCGGTTGCGTCGCGTCTTGGGAGGCGGTTCGGCTAATGCAAACACTGGGACTGCGTCCGCGGCGAACCGTTCGTGTTGTGCTTTGGACGAATGAAGAAAACGGCATCGCGGGTGCGAAGGCCTATCGAGCGGCGCACAAAAGTGAATTGGCAAACCACGTCCTCGCCATTGAATCCGACGATGGGGTTTTCAAACCGACTGGGTTTGCTTTCAGCGGCAGCGCGAACGCGACAAATGTCATCAGTGAAGTAGCCAAACTCCTTCAGAAAATCGGCGCAGGTGAAATTACTTCAGGAGCAGGCGGGGCGGATATTTCGCAGCTTCAACCCGATGGCGTTCCGCTCATGGACTTGATAGTCGATCGCACCAAATATTTTTGGTACCACCACACCCATGCAGACACCATCGACAAAATCAGTCGCGACGAATTCAATCAATGTGTGGCGGCATTGGCCGTGATGGCTTACACCATTGCCGATATGCCCGAACGGTTGCCGCGGTGAGAAAAATTTTCGACCCACTCAGATGTTTATGAAATTGCGGACGAATTTTTAGAATGTCCTCTTAAACCAAGAAGCCTTAAGCTCGTGTTATTACACCATTGTGATGTTCCTACGAAATCTCATTCTGTTCTGCTCCGTTGCTTCAGGCAGCCTGGCACAACAATTAGATTTGACAAAATTGCCGCCGCCGACGCAGAAGCAAATTGATTTTGTCCGCGACATTCAGCCGATTCTATCCAAGCGGTGTTACTCGTGTCATGGAGAGGAAAAGCAGGAAAACGAACTGCGCTGGGACACAAAATCATCCGCGCTCAAAGGGGGGACTTCAGGCCCGGCCATCATTCCCGGCCAAAGCTCGAAGAGCCGGATGATCCACCTCGTCGCGGGTTTGGAAAAAAATCTAGTGATGCCGAAAAAGGGCGAACGACTGACGGTGGAAGAAGTCGGTTTGTTGCGCGCCTGGATCGATCAAGGGGCGAACTGGCCGGACGAAGCAGCCCAGCCGAAAATAAAAGACAAAACGGATTGGTGGAGTTTTAAACCAGCGTCGCGCCCTCCACTGCCCAACGTAAAAAATAAAAAATGGGCGCGAAATGAAATCGATCTTTTTATTTTAGCGAAGCTCAAGGAGCAAAAACTTTCACCGTCCCCGGAAGCGGATCGTCGCACTTTGATTCGCCGCTTGAGTTTTGATTTGACCGGCTTGCCGCCAACGCCGGAAGAAGTGGAACAGTTTGCGCGCGACAAAAATCCGAATGCTTACGAAAAGCTGGTGGACCGATTGCTTGCATCGCCACGTTATGGGGAACGCTGGGCGCGGCACTGGCTCGATGTTGTCCACTTCGGTGAAACTCACGGCTACGACAAGGATAAACCGCGGCTTAACGCCTGGCCGTATCGCGATTACGTCATCCGCTCGCTAAATAACGACAAGCCATATTCACAATTTGTCGAGGAACAGCTCGCCGGTGATGTTTTATTTCCAGACAGTCCGGACGGAATTGTGGCGCTGGGTTTCATCGCAGCCGGCCCGTGGGATTTCGTGGGGCACGTCGAATTGCCGATTGAAAAATCGGACGGCCTTATTGCGCGCTACAATGATCGCGATGACATGGTAATGACGACGATGTCCACTTTTCAAAGTCTGACGGTTCATTGCGCCCGTTGCCACAATCACAAGTTCGATCCCATCCAGCAGAAGGAATATTATGGTTTGCAGGCTGTTTTCGCGGGGGTTGACCGTGCGGATAGAAATTTCGACACTGACAAGGAGACATTACTTCGCCGTCGTTCGTTGAAAAATGAAAAGCGCGTTTTGGAAAATGAATTGGCGGCTCTCACCAACAAAATCAGCGCGATTTCCAGTCCTGAAATCAAACAACTCGACGCCCAAACTGCCGACGACCAACAAAAGCTCGCTGCGCTGGGAAAGACTGGAGACGCCGGAAAAAGTCCAAGCAACGGTTATCATAGCGACATTGAGAAAACACGAGATCATTTGAAGTGGGTTCAGGTTGACCTCGGCAAAACTTTGCCGCTTGAACAAATCACCATTGTTCCGGCGCGGCCCATTGATTTTTCCGACACGCCTGGCTTTGGTTTTCCCGCTCGTTTTCGCGTTGAGAGTTCCAATGATAGAGAATTCGCTGGTGCAGAAATGATTGCCGACCAGACCATCGCCGATTTCAAAAATCCTGGAGACAAGCCTGTTTCATTCGCTGCAAAAGGAAAATCCGCGCGTTTCATTCGCATCACTGCAACGCTCCTTTGGGAACGCACGAGCGATTTCGTTTTTGCGCTCTCCGAGCTGCAGGTTTTTGTGAGCGGGACCAACGCAGCGATGAACGCGGAAGTTACATCGCTTGATTCCATCGAAGGGGGCCTGTGGGGAAAAAAGTTTCTCGTGGACGGATTCGATAGCCGCAAAAAACTCGCGGACGCTTTGCCCGATGATCCGATGCGGAAACAACGGGAACAACTCGAACGCGAGTTACACGACTTTGCCCAAAGACGAAAAGCACTTGTGGATAACTTGATTGAGATCTCGCAGCGCGATGAACTAAACCGCACCACCAATCGGCTGGTCGAAGTTGACCGCGACCTGGCCGCGTTGCCGCCGCCGCAAAAAGTTTTCGCTGCAACCAGCGATTTCAAACCGAACGGAAGCTTCATTCCGGCCAAAGTTCCGCGACCTGTCCATTTCCTGGCGCGAGGCGATGTAAACCGCCCGACGGAGTTAATGTCGCCCGCAGGAATTGCCGCCGTGCCCGGAACAGATTCGGATTTTCACATTTCAGATTTGAATGACGAAGGCACGCGCCGCGCCGCTTTGTCAAAGTGGATTACGAATCCGAAAAACATGCTGACCCGCCGCTCCATTGTGAACCGCGTCTGGCAATATCATTTCGGGCGCGGCATCGTCGATACGCCAAACGACTTTGGCCACATGGGCGCACTGCCGTCGCATCCAGAATTGCTCGACTGGCTTGCGTTTTGGTTTTCGGAAAATGGGGAGTCGTTGAAAAAACTTCACCGCTTGATCGTGACGAGCGCGGCGTATCGGCAAAGCTCTGCGAATAATCCTGAATTCGCCAAATTCGATTCCGATAATCGTTTTCTCTGGCGCAGGAACAGCGAGCGGCTGGATGCGGAAACCATTCGCGACTCGATGCTTTTCATCACGGGCAAGCTTGATCTCACGATGGGTGGGTCGTCGGCGCAGCAATTTGGATTCAAAGACGATCATTCGCCAGTTTACGATTACACGCAGTTCGATGTGGACAGCGCGGCGGGTTGTCGCCGGAGCATTTACCGGTTCGTGGTGCGTAGCGTGCCGGATCCGCTGATGGATTCGCTCGATTGTCCAGACGCCTCGATTCTCACGCCGAAGCGCAACATCACGATGACTTCGCTGCAAGCGCTGGCAGTTTTGAACAATCCATTCGTTTTGAAACAATGCGAACATCTGGCGACGCGCGTGGCGAAGACAGGCAATTTGAAAAAGCAAATCGAACAAATTTATCAACTGGCTTTGAGCCGCCAACCCACTGCGGACGAAATGAAAAGGCTCGTTTCGTTCGCACAAAAATATGGAATGACCAATCTCGTCCGGCTCGTTTTTAACACGTCCGAATTTATGTTTGTCGATTGATGAAAACGAACGCTCACATCTGTTCTTCACAACAAGCCCCCATTCAACTTGGCGCGGAAGATATGCGCGCCATTGACCGTCGCGAATTTCTCTGGCGCTTCGGCGGCGGACTTGGCGGCATTGCGATGGTTCATTTGCTTGGCGAAAACGGTTTGCTCGCGGATGTGGCGAAACCGAAGCTGGAATTTAATGGCGGTTTGCATTTTCCGGCGAAAGCGAAGCGCGTCGTGCAATTATTCATGTCCGGCGCGGCGAGCCAGTGCGACACGTTTGATTACAAACCTGAACTCATCAAACGCAGCGGCCAAAAGTTTGATCCGGGCGGCAAAGTGGAATTATTTCAAAGTGATCCTGGCGCGGTGATGAAAAGTCCGTGGGACTGGAAACCCTACGGCCAATGTGGAAAACAAATTTCAGACCTCGTGCCGCACATTGGTTCGTGCGTGGATGAGATCGCGTTCCTTCATTCGATGGTTTCCAAATCGAATGTTCACGGCCCGGCGACATTCATGCAGAATACCGGATTTGTTCTGCCGGGTTTTCCCGCGATGGGCGCTTGGGTTTCCTACGGTCTGGGTCGTTTGACGGAAAATCTGCCGACCTTCGTGGTATTGCCCGATCCACGCGGCCTTGCGCCGAACGGTCAGGGAAATTGGACGGCGGGTTTTCTTCCAGCGACTCATCAAGGGACAAGGATTGGCATTGGAAAACCGAATCCGATTAATGATTTGTTCCCGCCGAAGTCGGCAAACTTCATCACGCCGGAGAGTGAAAAGGCGACGCAAGCATTGCTTAAGGAATTAAACCATGCGCATCTGGAAAATCGCGGCGGTGATTCGCGTTTGGACGCCCGGATCGTGTCCTACGAATTGGCTGCAAAATTACAATTGAGCGCGCCGGAGGTTTTGGACATTTCAGGTGAATCCGAAGCGACCAAAAAACTTTACGGCCTCGACGAAAAAATCACTGAGGATTTTGGGCAACGTTGTTTGACCGCACGACGATTGCTCGAACGTGGCGTTCGTTTCGTGCAAGTCTGGAGTGGCGCGGACAATGGCTTTCCACGTCGCAACTGGGACAGCCACGAAGACATCGCGAAAGATCACCTCGATATGGCGCGCAGCATGGACAAACCCGCCGCTGCGCTGATCAAGGATTTGAAATCGCGCGGGATGCTCGATGACACGATCGTGATTTGGACAACGGAGTTTGGACGAATGCCCTGCGGCCAGGGTGGCAAAGGTCGCGATCACAATCCATTTACGTTCACGAGTTGGATGGCGGGCGGCGGATTCAAAGGCGGCTTTTCATTTGGAGAGAGTGATGAATGGTCTTACAAAGCCGCGAAGAACCCGACTTATTGCTACGATTTGCATGCAACCATTCTTCACCAACTTGGGATTGACCACGAAAAGTTGACGTTCCGCCATAATGGAATTGATCGACGCTTGACCGATGTTCACGGGGAGGTGATCAACGAAATTATTTCCAGTTGAGGCTCATTAGCGATGATTGTCTCAAGGACAGCCGCTTTATTTATGGTCCTCAAATAAATTTTTAGCCGGGGAAATTCTGTTGAATAGGGTGAGGGATGGGAGTACATAGTCGCACTGGGATGAATAACTACAGCCTCACCGTCCTGCTCGCCGAAGATAATAAAGACGATCTCACTCTCTTCCGTATGGCTCTGAAAAAAGCCGATGTTCCTGAGGTCAGGTTGCAAACCGTTTGCGATGGAGAAGAGGCGATTGCTTATTTAACGGGCGGGGGCGATTTCACCGACCGCGCGGCGTGTCCGCTGCCCGACGTCGTCCTGCTCGACTTGAACATGCCCCGCATTAACGGATTTGAAGTGCTGCAATGGATTCGACAGGATCCGAAATTTAGCTCATTGCTTGTCCATATTCTCACCACTTCGTGCCGAGACGCGGATGTGCGTCGCGCTTATGAGTTGCGGGCAAACTCTTACGTCACCAAGCCGGGCCGTGTGGAGGATTTGGTCGCTTTCATCCGGGGGTTGGTTTTATGGCATAAGTTCATTTGTCTGCCGATTCTTTCGCCCGAAAAGCCGTCGCTGGTCAGGCGTTAAAAACAGAGACGTTTTCCGTCATGAACTTCCCCCTTTTTCCTGAACAACGGTAAAGACGGCTCGGTTAGCCGCCTCAAATGATAAACCCCTCTCGTAGTATTGAGACGTCTCACCGAGGCGTCTCAACGAAACTATTTGTTTTTCAAAAGGTTTCCCTCATGAAGAATTTCAGGGTTTCCCCACTCCCTCATTAATTGAAACGAAGTGAGATTACCCGGGAGCGTTTTACGTTTTATTTTATCGCACTTTAAAAATGGAGAGTCATGAAAACGGGCCAGCCTGATCCATCGAGCCTCTGCCTTGCCCTCATCGAGAGCGCGCCGCTGCCGATAGTTACGCTGGAGGGAAACGGGCACATCGTGCGCTTTGTGAATTCCGCCTTTTGCCGCATGGCCAATAAACCGGCGGAACAACTTGTCGGGAAACCGTTCGGCGACCTGCTGCCGGAAAAAAATGGCTTTGTGGAGTTGCTGGACCGCGTTTTCCGCTCCGGAAAACCCGAAAACCATACGGAACGGGAGCATTCTGAAATTGGTTCTCTTTTTTGGTCTTTCTCAGCCTGGCCAGTTTTGACGAATAAACGCGCGACAGGAGTCATGATTCAAGTGACCGAGACCGCAGAGTTTCATGAAAAGGTGATCGCGATGAACGAGGCGTTATTGCTCAGTTCGGTGCGCCAGCATGAACTCACCGAAACGGCGGAAACGGCGCGCGAAGAAACGGCGCAAGCACTGGCGGAAAAAGCGCGCCTGCTCGACCTGACCAATGACGCCATCATCGTGTGTGGTCTGGATGACAAAATCAGTTTGTGGAACAATGGGGCGAAGGAGCTTTACGGCTGGACCTCCGAAGAAGTGATTGGGAAACACCTTCACCGCTTGATGAAAACGGAATTTCCCAGGCCGATGGAGGAAATTATCGCGGAACTTCACCGGGATGGGCAGTTCTGCGGCGAGGTCGTCCAGATAGCGCGTGACGGACGGCGCGTGACTTCGCTTTGCCGGTGGGTGCTGGACCCCAAGACTGAATCGATCCTGACCAGCTACACGGACATTACGGGAAGCAGGATTGCCGAACAATCATTGCACGAAAGTGAAGAACGCTACCACACCTTGTTCAACTCAGCGCCCGTGGCCGTATTCGTCTGCGACAGGAACGCGGTGATTCAACATTACAACCGCCGCGCGGTGGAGCTTTGGGGCAGAGAACCAACGTGCGGCGTCGAGCAACATTGCGGCTCAGTGAAGTTGTGGCTTCCCGACGGCACGCTTTTGCTGCACACACTAAGCCCAATTGTGGAAGTGATGCGCACCGGAATTCCGGCGTATAACGTGGAAGTATTTATCGAACGGCCTGACGGATCGCGCGTGGCTGTGCTGGTGAATTTTGTCGCGTTGAAGAACGCACAGGGTGTAATTACCGGCGCGATGACTTCGTTCATCGACATCACCGAGCGCAAGCGTGCTGAGGATCGCGAACGGCAACTCAGCGCCGAGGCCATCGCCGCCAATGCCAAGTTCCAGGCTATCTTTGATCAGGCCGCCGTGTTTGCGGGAGTGATGACGGTGGACGGAATTTTCACTGAAGCGAACCGGTTATGCCTGGACGCTTGCGGTTATCGAGCGGAGGAAGTGATTGGATTTCCATTTTGGGAAACACCGTGGTGGCGTAAGTCGAAGGACGTGCAAGACAAAATTCTAGCGGGCACGCGGAAAGCGGCCCAAGGTGATGCTTATCGCGAGATCCTTCCCTACTGGTGGGCAGACGGTACCGAACGGGTAGTCGATTTCGCCCTTCATCCCATCTGCAACGGTCAGGGCCAAGTCATCCTTCTGCACCCGACCGGAGTGGATATTACAGAAGCAAGACGAGCCGAGAAAGCATTGCGCCAAAGCGAAGAACTCATGCGTCTGGCCACGGAGACGACGGGGGTAGGCGTTTGGGAATGGAATTTAAGTAATGGCAAGGTGCATTGGAATGCCCAGTTGTTTCGGATTTATGGAATGACGCCCACGCCGGATGGGATTATTACCTACAGCAGTTGGGCCGAGTGCGTGCTACCCGAGGATTTGCAGCGGCAAGATGAAATTTTGCAAGACACGGTGCGCCGCCTCGGGCAAAGCCGCCGCGAATTCCGCATTCGCAGGATGGGTGACAAGGAATGCCGCTATATCGAATCGGTAGAAGCGGTCCGCCTTAACGCCAAGGGAGAAGCCGCCTGGGTGGTGGGAACGAATCTCGACGTCACGGAACGGAAACAGGCGGAAGAAGCGTTACGGGCGAGCGAGGCGCGCTTTCGCGCTGCGGCGGGCGCGGTCAGCAGCCTGGTCTGGACGAATAATCACTTGGGGCAAATGGAAGGAGAGCAACCCGGCTGGTCGGGTTTCACGGGGCAAACAATCGAGGATTATCAAGGGTACGGTTGGGCCAAGGCCGTTCATCCGGAGGATGCGCAACCGACCATCAATAGTTGGAACCAGGCGGTGGCGGAGAAAAAAATGTTTGAGTTCGAGCATCGCGTTCGTCGGCGCGATGGGGAATGGCGCTTGTGTTCCATTTGCGCGGTGCCGGTGTTCGCCGACAACGGCACGATCCGCGAGTGGGTTGGGGTTCACACCGATATAACCGAGGAACGTCATGCGCGCGAGGCCTTGAGAGAAAGCGAGGAGGAGTTGGAACGTCAGAACCAGAACCTCGAAGCGACCGTCGCGGAACGAACCGCCGAATTGCGCGAAACCAACGAACAACTCGAAGCCTATGTTTATTCCATCGCGCACGATCTGCGCGCTCCGCTCCGCTCCATGCAAGGCTTCTCGCAACTGTTGATGGACGACCACGCCGCCACGCTCGACGACACCGCCAGCAATTATCTCACGCGCATCAATCATTCCGCCGAGTTCATGGATAAGTTGATCCTGGATTTGCTCGCGTTTGGCCGGACGGCTCGCGCGGAAATAGAATTCGAGCCAGTCCATGTGCAAAAAGCTTGGGACAATGCGCTCTTTCAATGCGGGACAGAAATCGAAAAAACAAAAACGCAGATTGAAGCGGCTCCGCCGTTTCCCATAGTGCGCGCACACGAAGCAACATTTTC
Source organism: Limisphaerales bacterium (assembly GCA_046593365.1). Lineage (GTDB taxonomy): Bacteria > Verrucomicrobiota > Verrucomicrobiia > Limisphaerales > CANJXF01 > CANJXF01. Next base: position 5,975 of record JBKJOA010000066.1, on the reverse strand, counting down.
GCAGGCGCTCGCCAACCTATTGAGCAACGCCATCAAATTCGTCCCGCGCGGTGTCCAACCCCACATCCGTTTCTGGGCAGAAGAAAATGGCGGCGCCGTGCGGCTCTGGATACAAGACAATGGCTTGGGAATCCCAAAAGAACATCACGAGCGCGTCTTCCGCGTTTTCGAACGATTACAAGGCTCGCGCTATCCGGGCACCGGCATCGGTCTGTCCATCGTGCGTAAAGGCGTTGAACGGATGAACGGCAAAATGGGATTGGAATCAGAGCCTGGCCAGGGCAGCCGTTTCTGGATCGAGTTACCGAAGGGGTGATACTCTTTGTCTGAAAATTGATTTTTCACACGATCCGAATTTTCGATAGATCTTCTTTAGGCTTTGGCCACTTGAGTTTCAACTTTTCCAAAGCGTCAACGACGGTGCGAGCCACGACGTAATTGCGATACCATTTATGATCACTCGGAACGATGTGCCACGGCGCAAACTGCGTGCTGCAATGATTGATGGCAGCTTCGTAGGCCTCTTGAAATTCTTTCCAATGCGCGCGCATTTCAAGGTCACCTGTGCGAAACTTCCAATTTTTGGCGGGGTCGTCGAGTCGGGCTTTAAATCGTTCGGCTTGTTCCTCTTTGCTGATGTGGAGAAAAAATTTGAGTAAGACAACCCCGTTATCGGAAAGGTATTTCTCGAAAGCATTGATGTGGGAATAGCGGGATTGCCAAATAGATTTCGGCACCAACTTCAGCACGCGCACGATGAGCACATCTTCGTAATGAGAACGGTTGAAAACGCCGATGTTCCCATAACGCGGCACAGCCTTATGCACACGCCAAAGAAAATCGTGGGAAAGTTCTTCTGCTGAAGGAGTTTTGAAATTTACGGTTTCGACGCCGCTTGGGTTGACGAATTCCAGCACTCGTTTGGCCACGCCGTCCTTGCCGCTCGTGTCCATTCCCTGCAACAAAATGAGCACGGAATGGCGCGCGTTGGCGTAAAGGCGTTCCTGCAATTCTCCAATGCGCACACAAAGGGGAATGGTGGCTTCGCGCGCTTGTTCCTTGTCCAAACCGCCGGTGAAACCCGGATCGAAATTTTTCAGTCGAATCGGTGAAACAATCTTGAGTGGCTGGGTCATAAATATGGGTTCATTTTAACTGCGGCTTTTCTTTATGCCAATCGGTGGATTGCTCGTAGGCATGAGCAATATTCAATATCGTTTCTTCACCAAATGGTTTGCCGAGAAGTTGCAATCCAATGGGGAGTTTTGGATTTGTTGTAAAACCACATGGCAAACTCACGCCGGGAATTCCAGCGAGGTTGCAGGAAATTGTGAAAATGTCGGAGAGATACATTTGCAACGGATCATCGGATTTCTCTCCGATTTTAAAGGCGGGCGTCGGAGTGGTTGGCGTGACGATGGCGTCCACTTTTTCAAACGCTTTCAAAAAGTCCTGACGAATCAACGTGCGCACTTTCTGGGCGCGCAAATAAAATGCGTCGTAATAACCGCTGCTCAAAACGTAGGTGCCGAGAATAATCCTCCGTTTCACTTCCGCGCCGAATCCCGCGCCACGAGTTTTGCTGTAAAGTTCATCGGGTGTCGCGCCATCAACACGCGCGCCGTAACGAATGCCGTCGAAGCGCGCGAGGTTCGCGCTCGCCTCGGCAGTGGCGACGATATAGTAGGTCGCAACAGCGTAATCGGTGTGCGGCAAAGAAATTTCCACGATTTCCGCGCCGAGTTTTTCGAGTTTTTTCACTGCGGCATCGACGGCTTGCTTCACTTCAGGATTCATCCCGCCGATCATGTATTCCTTCGGCAAACCGAGTTTCAAACCTTTGATTTCACCCGTGAGCGCTGCTCCGTAATTTGGAACGGGGTGAGGAATGCTCGTCGAATCGCGAGGGTCAACGCCGCTCATCACTTCGAGCAATGTCGCCGCATCGCGAACATTTTTTGTGAAGGAGCCGATTTGATCGAGTGACGAAGCAAACGCGACGAGGCCGTAACGAGAAATGCGTCCATAAGTTGGCTTCAGTCCGACGCAGCCACAAAGCGCAGCGGGTTGGCGAATCGAACCGCCCGTATCAGTGCCCAGTGAAGCCAGACATTCATCCGCCGCAACGGCCGCCGCTGAACCGCCGGACGATCCACCCGGAATTCGCGTGGTGTCCCAAGGGTTTTTCGTCGCGCCGAATGCAGAATTTTCCGTCGAACTTCCCATCGCAAATTCGTCCATGTTCAACCGGCCAAAAATAATTGCGCCCGCCGCTTTTAACTTTTCAATCGCGGTGGCGTCGTAAGGCGAGATGAATTTGCCGAGAATTTTCGAGCCGCAATTGAGCGGCTGGTTTTTGACGGCAAGAACGTCTTTGACGGCAATGGGAATCCCGAGCAGCGGTTTTTGCGCGTAGGTTGTTCCGTCGGAAATTTCTTTATCAACAACGTCAGCTTGAGCGAGCGCATCAGCGGCATCGTGCGAAATGAAGGCGTGAATTTTTTCATCCACGCGCTGGATTTGGTCGAGGCAAGATTGCATCGCTTCCCGCGATGAGACTTCGCGTTTGGACAATTTTGCGGCCAGTCCGGAAATAGTGAGTTGATTGAGCATGAGTTTCTAACCACGAATGGACACGAATAAACACGAATTGTTGAAAGACCTGTCGGAGTTCGTGTTCATTCGTGTGAATTCGTGGTTGTTATTCCACAATTTTAGGAACGAGAAAAAGTCCGTTGGCTTTTGCGGGCGCATTGCGGAGAGCTTCTTCATTGGAAATGGACGAGCGAATTTCATCGGCGCGGAATACATTTATCAATGGAACGGCATGGGCAGTCGGCTCCACATTGGTGACATCCAGTTCCTTCAATTTTTCGATGTAGCCCAGAATGCCATTAAGTTGCGTCCCAAGTTTTTCTTCTTCGGCGGGTGACAACGCAATGCGCGCGAGGTTCGCCACATATTTTACATCAAAATCTGACATGGGAGAAAATTAAGGAGCGCAGATGAAACTTCAAGGTGCAAAAGCGAATCGGAGCGACCAGACCCAATTGCCCGTAATTATCCTGCGAATTGTTTTGCTCCACTCAACGGCCAAAACGAAAAAGTCGCGCGTCGGGATTAGCGCGTTCCAAGATTGCGTCTCGGATAATTTCAGCGGCAATCACGCTGTAAGTAATGCCGTTTCCACCGTAGCCCAGAGCAAAATACGCGTGCGGCATGTCTTTGTTTTTCCCAATGTAGGCGAGGCCATCCTTCGTTTCTCCAAAAGTGCCGGCCCACGCGTAGGCCACCTCCAGTTTCACGCCGGGAAATAATTTGGAAAACTTGCGGACGAGCGTTCGGGTTTTTTGCGGAATAAAGGCGTCGCGTTTTTCAGGGTTCACAAAATCTTCATCTTCGCCGCCGACGATGATGCGATTTTCAGCAGTGGTGCGCAGATAGAGATAAGGCGAGCCGCTTTCCCAAATCAGCGCGCGTTGATGCCAATCGGGAAATTTGGCCAGCGGTTCGCTGATGAGGGCGAAGGTGCATTTCAAACTTCCGGCTTCGCCGCGCACGTAATTCATCGATTCAAATCCGGTGGCGAAGACCACGCGCCGCGCTGAAATCACGCAACCTCGATCTGTTGTTACGCGAACGCCTCGGCGGTTGGGCGCAAAACTCCGGGCCTTCGTGCGGTCAAACACTTTCATGTCGCGTCGTTGCGCTGCGGCAATCAAACCGTGCGTCAATTTATGGGGATCGACTTCTCCGCCATCGCGCGAGAAAAGCGCGGCGGGACGCGAAAAAGGAAATAATTTCTTGATCGCTTTCTCCTCCAGAAATTCCAAATGAAAACCATTTTGACGGCGTAACTTAAATTCTTCGCGGAATTCAGGAATCTCCCGCTTGGTTTTGGCGAGAAACAAACTGGGGCGATTGGTAAATTGACAATCGATTTTCAATTTGTGCGCGAGGTGGCCGATTTTATCGATGGCCTCGCGGCAAAGTTGATAACTGCGAATGGCGTCGCGCGGCGGCATACGTTTGACCAATTCGCGCAACGGGACATCGACTTCATATTGGAGCAGGGCGGTGCTGGCGCTGGTGCTGCCGGTGCCGATGTCGCGCCGGTCGATCAGCGCAGTTTTGACGCCGGCTTCCGCGAGATGAAATCCAATCAGTGCCCCGGTGATGCCGCCGCCGATGACCAGAGCGTCGCAGGAAATATCGCGATCCAGCGGGGGATAAACTTCCAAAAGTCCGTTGCAAATACTCCAGAACGGATAATCAGAAGTGAGGTCCATGTGAGAAAACATAATGTGAGAAAGGCGGATGAACACCTTTCTCACATCGCGGGTAACTGATTAACCCGGCGAACGCAATTTGGGTTCGCGTTTCCAGATGCGGCCATTTTTTGCGGTCTGGATATAATGGCTCACCGATTTTTTATCGTTGAGTTCAATGACGCCTTCATCTTTTTTGACGCCCGCTTTATCCAGAAGCGGTTGCGCATCGGCGGTGTGACCGATGACTTTGAGATGGCCAAAAGCATCGCGTGTCCAATCGACGGCTCCGGCTTCCGTGCTCAATTTTTCCGCGCCGCTTTTGGTGGCGAGAATTATGAGAGCATCGAAGAAAATCGACGGTGCTGCGGAAAGTGCGGAGTCGGCGGGTGTTAATTTTCCGGCGCTGTCTTTCACGCCGCCGAGTTTCGGAGCGATTACCATCAAATCCGCTTTTTCCGCTTTGACGGAACTGCGCAACGAGGCGAGCAATCCGGCGTCGAATCCTTCAGTGATCAGCACGCCGACTTTTCGTCCCTGCAAAGTGGAAGGCGCTTTTTTGATGAGACTCAACGCGGGCGAAGGTTTCAAATCGCGTGGCGGAACAGCCGGTTGAATTTTATCCGCCTTGCCTTTCATGCCGAGCGATTCTTCGACCTGGTTGAGCAAGTTCGAGTCGATGTTTGCGAGGTGGCCGAGCACACGGGAACGCACCGTTTGATGTTCCAATTTGCCCAATTCAAAACCGAGCGCGCTGATGAGATGGCGTTGTTCAGGTTCGGTCAACGACCGAAAAAATAAACGTGCTTGCGAATAGTGATCGGCAAATGTTTCCGCACGTTTACGCAATTTTTCTTCGCTCACTTCTTCTGGAAAAGTGGTGAACCCGAGCGTGGGATTTTCACGCGGCGCATTGGGATCAAGCGAATTCGGTTCGTAATTCACGCGGCCTTTCGGCACTTGCATCTGGCCGATGCCGTCGCGCTGCATATTATGAAACGGACAGCGCGGTGCGTTGACGGGAATCTGATGAAAGTTCGGCCCGCCGAGACGGCTGAGTTGCGTGTCGAGATAAGAAAACAAACGACCTTGCAACAATGGGTCGTTGGTGAAGCCGAGGCCGGGTACGATGTTCGCCGGACAAAAAGCGACTTGCTCTGTCTCGGCAAAAAAGTTGTCGGGATTGCGGTTCAGCACGAGCTTTCCGATTTTGCGAAGTGGAATGATTTCTTCGGGAATGAGTTTTGTCGGATCGAGAATATCGAAGTCCAGACTATCCGCCGTTTTTTGATCGAAGACTTGGAAACTCAATTCCCATTCGGGGAAATTTCCGTTCTGAATGGCTTCCCACAAATCGCGACGATGAAAATCCGGGTCGGCTCCATTGATTTTGACCGCTTCATCCCAGATGACGGATTGGGCGCCGATGGTTGGACGCCAATGAAATTTCACGAAATGCGATTTGCCCTTTGCGTTGATGAGGCGAAACGTGTGGACGCCAAAACCTTCGATCATGCGCAACGAACGCGGAATGCCGCGATCCGACATCGCCCACATGATCATGTGAAACGATTCCGGGGTGAGCGAAATGAAATCCCAAAAGTTGTCGTGCGCGGAAGCGGCCTGCGGAAAGCCGCGATCCGGTTCCATCTTCACGGCGTGAACGAGATCGGGAAATTTCATCGCGTCTTGAATGAAAAAGACGGG
>JBKJOA010000204.1:0-3644 GCA_046593365.1 Limisphaerales bacterium | reverse complement strand
CTCGCGGAAACGGAATTTTCTCTGGTGCGATTCAAAGGTGATAAAGTTCGCGCGCAAAAACCTTACGAGGGAGTCAATCCGTTGAAGGCCGAAGACGTCGCGGAGATTTTGGTTTGGGTGGCGAGTCGTCCCGCGCACGTCAACATCGACGAGATGCTGATCAAGCCGGTGGACCAAGCGGCGATGCACAAAGTATTCAGGCGCAACGCGAAATAAAATCCATTTACGCACCGCCAAACGGGATCAGGAAAATCTGGCCGAACGTTTTCAATTGCAGCGTCCACCATTCTTGCACATTCCTGCTGCTGAAAATCCAGATTGTCGCGGCGAGTGCAATGTAGGGGCCGTAAGGCAGCCGACTCGACCACTCGCTTCGCTTGGCCAGAATCAAGGTAACTCCAACAAACGCGCCGATGATTGCGCTGACCAGCAAAGCGAAAATCACCGCAGGCCAGCCAAGAAAGGCCCCGATTGCCGCCATGAATTTCACATCGCCAAAACCCATCGCCTCTCGCGGTAGTATGATTGCATTCGTCGTCGCCTCGAGATAGGGCACTTCCTCAGTGTTGAATTCCGAGTCGCCGATCAACAATGTTTTTGGGGTCAATCGCAACGAGGTTTCCGGGAAACAGCGGTCAATCATTTCCACACGCTTGCCTTCGAGAATGATGGCGTCAGAATTACGGTAAAATAATTCTTCATAGGGAATGTCGTGGTCAGGCAACTTCAAACAGGTTTCGGTAAAAAAGATTTTTGAATCAGCAGCAAGTTCAATTTTTTGCCGTCCGAAGAGGAGTTTTCCACCGCGCAAGATTAAATAAACCACGCCCCCGCCGACCGCGATTCCGATGAAGCTTTTCAGCAAGGATTGCGACGCGGTGCTCGCCTCGTGAAGTTGCGGAACGATAAAGGAACATATAAATCCAACAACAATGCCGCCAATCGTGATTTCGTCAGGGATGATGAAATGCTCAAGGTCGATGAACGTCGCCACGATGAACCCCGCGAGCAAAGTGCAATAGGCCAGGGCGAGAGGCGCAGATTGATGGCCAAACTTCAACCAGCACACGAGAAAAGTCAGGCCGGTCAGAAGTTCCACCAGGAAATAGCGAATCGAAATCGGCGCGGAACAGTTGGCGCATTTACCACGCAAATAAAGCCAGGTAAAAAGCGGGATGTTCAGAAACCACGGGATCGAATAGTTGCAATGAGGACAATGCGATGGAGGACTGACTACGCTTTCGTTGAGCGGCATGCGGTAAATGCAGACGTTCAAAAAACTGCCGACCACGCAGCCGAACGAAAAGAAAACCAGCGACCAAAAATGAGGGGGAACCTGCGCCCAGATTTCAGGATCAAACATCGCTCTCATTATTTTTGATAAACATTTTGTTCAAGAGCTCGCCGCATGGTTTCGATCGGAGCCGGTTTTTCCGACCAAAGCTCCAACGCTTTCGCGCCTTGATAGAGCAACATGCCAATTCCATTGGCGGTTCGGCAACCGGCTTTTTTTGCGGCGATGAGCAATGGCGTTTCAGCCGGTCGATAAATCATATCGTAGACAGCAAGTGCGTTCTTAAGGGAAAACCGGCTTAGGTCGAGCGGCAAAGTGTCGCTTTCTTTTAGACCAAGCGACGTCGCGTTGAGCAGAAGGTCCACCGTAATTTTTGGATAACCCAAGGTGATATTCACGCGCGGGTGTAATTGCTGAATTTGAGTAGCGATTTCCTCGGCCTTCTCTTGGGTGCGATTGACGAGAAATAAATTTTTTACACCCTCTGCGGCAACTTTGAATGCGGCAACGCGCCCTGCCCCGCCTGCACCCGACAATAAAACAGAAGCGCCGTTTAATTTGATGCCCAAATCTTCATGCAAAGAACGCGTGATCGCATCGGCATCGGTGTTGAAACCGTGGGAGCGAATTTCTTTAATTTCGTCGCCGGGAAGTTGCGCGAGCGGGACCCATTCTCCATTCGTGTTTTTGGTTTCGAACCGAATTGTATTCACTGCGCCCCAAAGTTTGGCGGAGACATCCAGCACATCCACCATTTCCAATGCGAGCAATTTGTGCGGCACGGTCAGATTCAATCCAATGAACTTCATCGCTTTGGCACCGGCAATGGCACTGGCAAGATCGTGGGGATGAACTTCGAAGGCGAGATAACGCCAATTCAAACCGAGGGCGGCGATGCCGGCGTTCTGCATTGCGGGCGAAGCTGAATGCTTGATGGGATGACCATAGACCGCGCAATAGCGCGTGATAGCATCGATGTCTGTGGTAAACGGTTTCGGCACGCGAGGTTTATGACGCACGGAAAATCAAAGGGCAAAGATTAAAGTGTAATTTTACGAATGCGTTTTTGCCCAAAGGGTTGAAGCGCGAATTCGCGTCACATGTCATTTTACATTTTTCGGAGGGACGGCTTGTTTCGCGTAAGCATTGTAACGCGCTTGCAGTTGCTTTACTTTCTCAGGCTTCGTTTCCGCCAGGTTCATTTTTTCGTATGGGTCGGCGGCGAGATTGAATAACTCGATTTGCGCAGCGGCTTTATCTTTTTTTCTCCTTCGCTGGTTGCTATTCGCACCTTTGTCGTCGCTCTTTTCCTCATCGACATCGTTCTTGTTTCCATTGATCACCAGCTTCCAGTCACCACGCGAATTGCTCCGACATCGGGCGTGGCGTTCAGCAAAATTTCGTCGTGCGGAGAACTTTTTCCTTTCGTGATGCATGGCCAGATGTCGCACCCGTCCAGCGGAAGTTTTTGCTTGAGCGAAGCGCCGGTTAATTTTAGCAATGTGGGATACCAATCTACCATGTGGGCCATCGCGTTAACCGTGCTGCCGGTTTTAATGTGATCGTCCCATGTGGCAAATGCGCAAGTATGCACGCCGCCTTCGTAAAGCGTCCCTTTGCCGGATCGTAACGGACCGTTGCTCGTTACCACGCCGGGCTTTGGCCCACCGTTGTCGCTGGAGAAAATAAAAAGTGTATTTTTCCGTCGGCCTGTATCGTCCACTGCGGCGACGATTTGCCCGACCATCTCATCCAGGGCGGCAACCATTCCCGCGTAAGTCTGGCGTGCGCCTTTCAAATTTGCGTAGGATGCCTTGTAATTTTCCGGGGCCTGGAGAGGCGCGTGGGGGGCGTTAAACGGCACGTAGAGAAACAACGGTTGACTCTTCGGTTGTTCGCGAAGGATTTTGACCGCTTCTTTTCCGATCAGGTGCGTGGTGTATCCCTCATCGTGATTCGATTCAACATCGCGATACCAATCGAATTTTCCGTCGTGCTCGTGGGTATAATAATCCAGCGCTCCAAAAAGGTGTCCGTAAAATTTGTCAAACCCGCGTGCGTTGGGCCAATAAGGTTTTTCGAAACTGCCCAGGTGCCACTTGCCGCAAATCGCCGTGCTATAACCGACTTCACGCAGCGCTTGTGGCAATGTGCGCTCTTCCAAAGACAATCCGTAATCGGCCCACGGACGAATAACACCAACCTGCAATCCGTAACGAATCGGATAACGTCCGGTCATAAGCGATGAACGGGTAGGCGAACAAACGGGCTGCACGTAAAACTGTTCCAGCTTGGCTCCCCGGTTTGCCAGTTTGTCGAGATTCGGTGTTTTAATTTCGCTGCCTCGCCA
>JBKJOA010000045.1:0-8266 GCA_046593365.1 Limisphaerales bacterium | reverse complement strand
GCCTTGCATCGCGGCGAGTTGTTTCTCGACATCGCGGCTCGAGACGGCGACTTGCTCAGTGACATCTTCGAGCGTGAAAAACTTTTGCGGATCAATCGCGCCGCGTCGGACAAATTCATTGTTGATGTGGGCGAGAAAACATTTCCGCAACTTGATGCCTGCGCCAGCCAGCACATAAGCCTGAAATGCGATGTCGAGCAGATGGACTTTCTTCAAACTGGTGGTGGATTTTACTTCAATCAAATCCCACGCATCATTTGAAACTGGACTCAGGATGTCGGCGCGGACGTAACCGCCATTGAACAGAAACGCCGCCTCAAACAGTGGTCGCCGTTGCTGAATCGCCACGCGCGTTTCGGCGACGACCTTATCCGCTTCGAAAATTCCCGGAGCAACCACGATGCCGTCAGGAAAAAGACTTCGCGCCAATTCGCCGACGTCCGTGCCTTGATCAAAGATGGCCTGTGCGCCTTCGTCCGGCGCGGGAATTTTATCTTTGGAGTTGTAACGAAACCAAAGCAGCTTCTGACATTGCAAACCCATCAGGAAAGTGGATTTGGAAATGTATCGTTGCCGTGAAAATTCCTTGGGCTGCATTTGCGGATATACTTTTCGGACAACCAATAAACTTCAATGCTTTTCCGTTATTAGGAGGCGACAGTTATCTTGTCCCCCATGTCATCGACTCGACCTTTCGCTCGATTATTTCTCGAAACATTTCCTTCCATTATTCGCGAGAAGGCGAGCGCAGTTGCCAACGCTTTGAACAAAAGATAAAATTTTCCCATGACAGTTGCCCTTGCGAGAGATGTTGAAGAATTCCTGCAAGCTCAGGTGCGTTCCGGTGTTTGCGCCGATGCCAGTGAATTGATCAACGATGTCATTCGCTCTATCCGCGAACAACAGCGCAAGCCGTTTGTCGTCACGCCCGAACTCGAAACCTGGCTTCTTGATGCGGCGGACAAACCAACAACTCCACTGACAAAAGCGAACTTCAACGGCATTCGTGAACGAGTGCGCGCATTTGACGCCATCAACAAGCTGTGATTCCATGATTTTCGTCGTGAAGAAAGACGCCATCAACTATTCCGAAGCAAAATTGCAGCAGGTGATTTTGTATTTCCTGGAGCACATCAATAATGTGCATCTGGGACGCACCAAGCTGATGAAGCTGCTTTATTTCGTGGATTTCGATCATTGCGAAAAATATGGGCTACCCATCACCGGCGCAGTTTATCGCAAACTGCCGCATGGGCCGTATCCCAAAGTGGCCGAGAAGTTGATCCAGAAAATGGAGAAGGAAAAGTCGTTGCAGGAAATCAAGGTGGATCATAAAGGCTACACGCAACACCGGCTGATGACATTAAGCGCGCGATTTGATCCGACGAAATTTTCCGGCGCTGAACTGCAAACGTTGGAAAAAGTCGCGGCGGATTGGGCGGATGCGTCCGCTGCCGATATCGAAGCAGCCACCCATTCTGAAGCTCCGTGGGCCAGCACCGAGGATGGCAAAACCATAGACTACGAACTCGCCGAATATCGTCGCCGCATCGGGTTTGAAGAACTGGACCGGGATTTGGCGTCGTCGAAAACTTTCGCTGATTACGTTGCGGCCTTGAGCTAAAATCGCGTGGCCGCCGTCTTCACCATCGTTCGTCCCCCGCCATTTGATTTTCTGGTTAATGAATACATTTCCGACGGCCACAAGAATCTGGAAGAAGATTTGAAATGGTTAACGGGACGACTGGCCGTTGCGCCTGAACTGATTGGCGATCACGTTCCTGAATTGAAGAATCTGGCGCTGCCGATTTTTAAAGCGCGTTGTAAAGATAGTTGTCATGGAATCGGCGCGTCCGGCGGCTGGCGAATTTATTACGGGATAAATAAATCGGCCAAAAGAGTTTTTCTTTTGTTTCTCCATCACAAACGCGAATACGAAAATCCCGGTCGAAAATTTCTGCTCCAGAAATTGGAGCGCGCTTTCGGTATCACTCCAAACTGAAATGCGAAGGTCACAAGCCAATGCTAAAGTGAAGGACTGGAGATCACATCAGGCTGTGAATCATTCACATGGAGAATATCAGCGCAATAACCAAGACGGCTCGACGGCCTCAACGAATACCGCCGAGTCTTTTTCTCCCTGCTCAAACGAGGGGTCATTGGAACCTGGCATCATGTTTTTCGAGAGCATTTGTCAAAATACGCCAACGAATTTGTTTTCCGATGGAATACACGGCATGACACTGACGGCACGCGCATGGAAAAGTGCGCTGAATGGATCGAAGGCAAACGGCTTGCGTATCGGCAGACGTCTGAGTCTCGGTGCGTTGGCAAAATCACCCCGCCGAAAACGCTAGATTCAACCGCACAAACACTGGTGTTTTCAAACAATCTGCGTTTGCAAAGTATATAATCCCGATCTTTCGTGTCCTGTTTTTTAATGACATGCCAAGCGCCGGGTTGATGATAGATTTTCTCATGTAGCCCTCGTCCAAGTCTTTCGCTAAATGCGTAAACTCACAGATGAAGGGTCACATGCTAATGCGAAATTTGATCCTTCAAACCATTCTCGGTTGCGGCGTTTTGATTCTTGTTTCCAGTTGCGGCAAGAAATCCCAACCAGCCGATCAAAATAGTTTAGCGCAAAGTCCCACAGTCGTGACGAACGCGAGCACCAGTCCCACCGATCCTTTGTTGGTTTCTCCCTCACCTTTTTCTCGTCCAACTGCCCCGCCAATGGCCGTTCAGTCCGTTACCGTGCCAAAAGATGCGACCGCCGCGTTAGGCGTATTGACCCAAGCTGTTCGAAAATTCAGCGCGGAACGCCGGCGTGTTCCAGCAAACTTAGACGAACTTATCCGGGCGGGTTATATCCAAAATGTTCCGCAACCACCCGCTGGGAAAAAATTCCTTCTCGACACCAAACGCCTCGAAGTAACGCTGGTCAACAAATGACAAATGCCGGGAGGCCAGTTAATTTTATGAAAAGTAAATCTTCATTCGAAAACGGAAAAAGCATGGCGAACGGTTTCACCTTGATCGAACTACTGGTCGTCATCGCGATCATCGCCATTCTTGCAGGCTTGCTTCTCCCAGCTTTGGCCAAGGCGAAAGGCAAGGCGCTGACCACCCAATGTCTTGCCAATACGAAGCAAATTGGTCTGGCGATGAACCTTCACACCGGTGACAACAACGACAAATATCCTTTCGGCGGTTATTACACTGGTGATTACCAATTCCAAATTTCGTGGGACGATTTGCTGCATCGGTATTTGGGAGGAAATGCGCCGCAAGGACAGATTGATGTGGGTATCATGGACGCAAATTTTTCACCCAAGTTGTTAAAATGTCCGAGCGATCAAATTCCAAATACCATCTCATGGGCGAGTTATGGGCATCGCCGCAGTTATTCCATGGTGGATTCGGGATGGGGATTTATCAATGTCGGGCCACTGCCGCTGGCAATTTTAGGCGTTGGCATTCAGTGGCAAAAAATGGATGGATCGCCGCCGGATTACGACGCGCCTGCTTTCAAAACGAGCGCGGTGCGACAGCCGTCTTCCACCATTGCCCTCGCCGAAAATCCGAAGAACGACAACATCGTCGGCAACATCTGGCCCGCAACCGTAAAAAATCCCCAAGAACAAACTAACAATTACGGGCAGGCGGTTCTTGCGTTGCACAACAAACGTTTCAACTACCTGATGCATGACGGACACTCGGAGCTTTTGAAAATTGAACAGACGCTAGGCAAGGGAATTATCAAAGGAACCGTCACCACGCCTCGCGGCATGTGGACGGTGACGGTCAACGATTAATCGTTTTTTGCCCAAAGCATCCGCAAGAGAGATTCGTTAGCGCGAGGCAGGATTTTGTTTTGCGGAACTCAGAATTTGACTGTCGGCCAGCCAGTCGGCCAATCGTTGCGGCCAATTTTTTACTGAGACCAGTTGCGAGCGGTTCCCCATGTTGAAGGCGTGTCCGCCGTGCGCGAAAATGTGGGCTTCGACAGAGATTCCCGCCTCGCGCAATTTCGGCAGAAGCATGGCGACTGAGCGCGAAGCTCCGCGGTCATCGTTGGCCACGAGGAGAAACGTAGGTGGCGTCTTCGCGGGAATTATTTCGGGAATTCCCAGCGGGCCGGGATAAATCAAAATTTGAAAATCGGGACGACTGCTCTGCTGTTCTATCGGGTCAGCGGAATTTGCGTTCCCAGCGCCATCGGTGTAGGCGACCATTGAGACCACCTCGCCACCGGCGGAGAAGCCCATGATGCCAACACGGTTTGGATCGACGTTCCAATCCCCCGCGCGGCTGCGCACCAAACGCATCGCGCGAAGACCATCCTCGCGAGCGTGCTTCTCGATGGAGTAAGGAGAATTTGTTTCACGACCGAGACGATATTTCAGAACAAACGCAGCAACGCCGATGGTGTTCAAGTAACGGGCTGGTTCAGCGCCTTCCGCATTAAAGACTAATTCCCTGTGTCCGCCGCCGGGACAAATCACCACTGCCGCACGGGTCGCTTTTTCTTTCGGCGGGAGATAAACAGTGACCGATGGGTTGTGAATATTTTTTATCCAATAATCTTTGGCGACGGCGGGTTCATTGCGGCGTTCTTCAAAGCCGGGCGCGCCTTTGGGCCAAAGTGGAATTTCCTCGGGCGTTTCGGCTGCAACAATGGCTGCGGGCAGCACGAACACTGTGAAAAAAAGATTCGCGCAGTTCACGATTAATCAAATTTCGCTCAAGCGTCCGGTCGAATCACCAAAGCGTTCCAAGTGGGACATTCCGAGGCGGTCCGCCATGCTGAGGAAAAGATTGGTCGTGGGTTTGGAGCCGAGCTTGATGTGGCGGCCCGTCGCCAACGTGCCACCGCCCGCACCTGCAAGAATGATCGGTAGATTTGAATGGGTGTGGCGATTGCCATCGGCGTTCCCGCCGCCATAGACAATCATTGAATTGTGCAGAAGTGAATTGCCGTCCACGTCCTTCACGGTCTGAAGTTTATCGAGAAATTTAGCGAACTGCTTCACATACCAAAGATCGATCTCCGCGACTTTCTTGATCATGTCCGCTTTGTTCTGGTGGTGCGACAAATCGTGGTGGCCTTCGGAAATTCCGATGTCGGCGAACGAGCGATTGCTGCCGTCGTGCGCGAGCAACATCGTGATGATGCGGGTGGAATCGCTCTGAAAAGCCAGCACCATCATGTCATACATTAGTTGTAGATACTCTCCGTGGTCGGACGGAATACCGGCGGGCGTGTCGATGGCGGGATCTTTGACGCTTCCGAAGCGTTCCGCTCTTTCGATGCGAGTTTCGATTTCGCGAACACCGGTCAGATATTGATCAAGCTTGTCCTTGTCGCGCGAGGCCAGCCGGCGTTGCATGTTGCGCGCATCTTCGAGCACGAAATCGAGAACAGACCGTTGCTCCTGCTGGCGTCTTTTCAAATTTTGCCATCGTTCGCCGGGCGCTCCGCTTCCGAAAAGACGCTCGAAAACCAATCGCGGATTAATTTCTGGTGTCATGGGCGTGGTCGGCGAACTCCACGAAATATTGTGTTGGTAAGCGCACGAATATCCCGAATCGCATGTGCCGGATTTTCGCACTTGATCACAGGTCAATTCCAGGGATGGAAATCGGGTCAGATGACCGATGGATTGTGCCATGACCTGGTCAATCGAAATCCCGGCGCGGATGTCCGAAGCGCTTTTTTTCATGCGCACGCCCGTGAGAAAAGTTCCGTTGGCGCGGGCGTGATCGCCGCCGCCGTCGGGGCCGGCATAGGCGTTCAGATGGTCCAAGCCTCCGAGAATTTGCAGGGAATTCCTGTTCTTCTCCAGCGGTTGAAGGGTGCGGTTGAAATCAAAATCTTTTCCTTCTTTGGTGGGCCACCACTCGGAAGGAATCGCGCCGTTGGGAAAATAAACAAACGCCGTGCGCAGCGGAGCGCCCGTGGCGGTCATGCCTAGTTTGCTGGCGCTACTCGCCACTTTATTTTCCGCAGAGAGAAGCGTGAATGGATTCATAGACTCCATCGTAGGCAGCGCGATGCACGCGCCGAGGCCTCGAAGAAAATGGCGACGGCTGAAACTAAAAGATTCCTGGGCGGCAAGTTGTTTTGTTTTCATGGTGTGGAGCGTATTTCCGCGCGTTGTCCTGGAACTGGTCCGGGAGCCGGAACGGAGTCTGGCAGGTTTCGACGTTTTTGAAACGGGACTGATTCAATGATGCCCGTCAGTAAAGCCGAGGGACGTCCGTTTTCTTTTTCGATCCGCGCGACAATTTGATCGACGGTTCCAACATCGTAATAATCCAGCCCGCGACCCAAAGCGAAGGTGAGCATTTTTTCCGTGAGGCAGCAGTAGAAATCGCGGCGATGTTCGTTCGCCAGAATGCGCTTCAACTCCCGGATATTATTGAACGGCTCGCCGGTAATCAGTTTTCCCGAAGCGTCGATAATCTGGTCGCGCTCCTTGTCGCGCCAGATGCCGAGAGCGTTAAAATTTTCCAGTGCAAGTCCGAGAGGATCCATGCGGCTGTGGCACGAGTTGCACAATGGCTGGCTGCGATGCAATTCCAGCATTTCGCGCAAACTCAACTGTCGATCTTTTTGTTCACCCCCGGCTTCCTCCAGCGGCGGGATGTCGGGAGGAGGAGGCGGTGGCGGCATGCCCAAAATATTATCGAGGATGAATACGCCGCGTTTCACTGGAGAAGTGCGGGTAGGATTCGACGTGACGGCGAGCACGGTTCCTTGCGTGAGAATTCCACCGCGCGGATTTTCGGGTGGTAAAGTGACGAGCCGCATCTGATCGCCTTCCACGCCTTTCACGCCATAATATTTCGCCAGCGGTTCGTTCAGGAAAGTCCAGTTGCTGTCGATCAATTCCGCCAGATTCAAGTCGTTGCGAATGACATGCTCAAAAACTTTTTCCGTTTCCTGACGCATCGCGTTGCGCAAATCACCGGTCAACTCTGCTCCAGACCGGTTGAACGACTTGCCGATTTCCGCGCGAATTTTTTCAAACTCCTCTTTTTCCGCGACGGTCAAACTCGCATCGTCTTTGCTTCTCAATTCCCGGGATCGTGCGCGCAACTTTTCCAGGGCGGGATCGACTTTGATCTCCCTGGACAAAACGGCGCGAGCGTCAATCGAAACCCCTCCGATGTCGCGCGCTTGCAACCATTGTCCTGGAAAATTCTGCATCAGCGCCTGTGAACGCCCGTCGGCTAGCATTCGTTTGACCTGGGCGTGGAGATTTTCGCGCAACTTTTTCTGGTCGGCTAAACGAAATAATTCGTCGTCCGGCATGGAAGACCAAAGAAAATAGGAGAGTCTCGAGGCCAGCGCATATTCATCCACCGATGGATGTAATTCTCCGGCTGAAACCGGTTCCACTTCCTCCTCACGAAATAAGAAACGAGGCGAAGCCAGTACCGCCGTCATCGCTTGCGCAAAGCCCGATTCGAAGGTCTTTCCCGGCTGGCTGTAAATGGTCTCTGCCAGCTTCGCCAGACGCGTGATCGTTTCTTGATCGACCGGATGCCGGAATGCTTTGCTGGCGAATTTTTCCAGTAATTCGCCAGCGTAATTGCGACGTTCGATGAGGTTTTCGGGGACGTTTTTCGGGAAAATGCGCTCGTAGTTCTTTGGACGGACCCAAAATTTTTCTTCCATTGGCCCGCGAATTTTCACGGAGTTGACACGCAATTCCAGTGATCGCGTTTGCTTTTCATCGTGCGTCAACGGCTGGACTTCGAAGGTCAATTGATGGTCGCCGACCTGCCAGTTTGTCTCTAATTCATAGTGGTAAGTTTTGCCGCCTTCCCAGCTAAATTCTTTCTGCAACAACTCCTGTCCATCGACTTTAAAAACCAGCCGGCATTTGTTGTAATCGAAAATTCCGTCGATAAATTTTTCAACCACGGACACGTCCAGCGCCGTTTGGTAGCTTCCCGCGTGTTCTGCTTTGAAGCCGCTTGAGATCGTTCCGGCTTCATAGAATGAAAGTGATCCGTTGCGCCTGCTTGCACTTGGCTGGCCGTTTTCGTTCGTCTTCGCGTGAGAAAACTGGCCGCCGTAAATCATTTTCTCCGCAACGGTTTTGGAAACCGTGGGCACGGCGGAGTCCACCACGGATTTTGCCGCTGCCAGATATTTCTCCAAAAGCATCGGCGGCAAGGTCAGGACATCGCCGATATTGTCGAAGCCGTGCCCGGTGTCATCTGGCGGAAATTCCCCTTCGGTGTTGAAATC
>JBKJOA010000528.1:0-4525 GCA_046593365.1 Limisphaerales bacterium | reverse complement strand
TGGTGCGAACTGATTTGATGTCCGGCCCGAATCAAATTACCGACCGCTATCTGATTGCGCTGGCCCGACAACACGGATGCAGTCTGGCAACGCTGGATGAACCGCTCGCGAAATCTTTCGTCAGCGAAGCGAACCCCGTTCAGTTGATCCGCTGAACAACGCGGGGGATTTGCGAGCCACCTCTTATGTGGAAGGCGAAATGATTTGGTCGGTGTTCATCGGCACGCATGATATTTACAAGAGTTGAGTCGTTGAGGAAAGGCCGGTTGGCCAGGCGATGCGGAAAAGTCGCAACCGCGTTTTGCTGCGATTTTCCAATGTAGCTCGTGGCTCGCCATCCCGCAGGCGCGGGACTGGAATCGCGTGGCGATTCTCGGAACCTGGAACTTGAAATCCCGGTGGAGCACGAAAAAGCACGATACTATTGACCGACCCCTTCAAAGTATTGCCGGATCTTTAATGAGGAGATCTTGTAACCACTTTTCGTCCTTACCGGCTTCACGCAGACTCAGGGGCGTTGCTTTGGTGTAATCGTAGTTCATGGCGGTTAAGTAATGCGCTGGTGAGGAAGTAAACCAAACGGCGACAAGCTTGTCTTCGCAAACAGAGCAGCATTGAGTTTCAGAGCGGTGAAGACAGCTATTGAGGCTTAGCGCAACACCGGTCGTGGTTTTCCCAATTCGTTCACAAAGCCCTGTTTGGTTGAGGATCGTGACGGCGCATTATGGGATGCATAGAGGCGATGGCGTTTCGTGGCTTGCCAACGCTCTATCTCTTCACGCTTCGCTTGGCGCTGTGCGCGAATCGGAATTACATAGGCTGAATTCTTGGAATGTTTTTTTTCTTTGTGTCGCTTGGGTTGCGCTCTGTTGGATTTGCTCGCGTATCTCGGTTTAATCTTCGAAAGCGCCGCTAGTTTGTCAGGATTAATTCTTCGTGACTCGTCGGTTTTGGTCTCGTGTGGAGGATTTTTTTGGAGTGTCTCCAGCTTCGCGGGCCACTTGGTCCAGAGCGGTAAAAACTGTCTCTGGAATCATGCCGTCGGGATCAATTCCCATGCGGCTCTTTAAGGTCGCAAGGCACTTGAAAAACGGCCTCTGCCCAAGCTCACCTCTGAGGTAATCCGACAAGTAATTTTTTAAGATTTTTTCGCCATGGTTTTGACGGGGGATTTGCCCACTTCGATCTTGTCCAATAGTGCCACTAACGGGCTGCCTCTTTTCTTGAGTGCCGCTTCGTATCTCTGCTTCTGGTAAAGGGTTCGGCTCGGCCAGCATTTCCAGAGGATGCGTTGCCACTTATCCGAATCCATGTAGTAGGAATTGATTTTTCATGGGGAATCAGCCGGTGAAGGCGGGATGGTTTTCTACTGCATTGCAGTTGGGTAGCGGGCTCAGAATTTTTTCCCATAAGCGTCGCCACCCGTCGCGTTCACGGTGTGGCACGGCCAGCTTTAGGGTGGTCTTGCCTGCCGGATGACTCAGTACGCCTGCTGTGACAAACAGCCAAAAGCGCAGGTTGCGCAGCGTCACCTTGTGCTGCCAGCCCAGATGGCGTTGGAACAATATCATCAGGTTGTAGGTCAGGGTGGCCAGACTCAGGGCCGCTTCGCTCGCCCAGAATTGCGCCAGACACAACGTCGGCAACGCAAAGCCCGCCTGTAATTCTTTGATCACGTTTTCGCAGTCGGCCCGACCGTTGTCGTAACGCCATACGGCCAGCGGCGGGTGGCTCGCTGCGGGCAGGCTCGTCACCAGGGCTTGAAACCGATCGCCCGGCACGTCCAGCAACACTTTGTCCGCGCGGTTCTCGTCCTCGCTCACCCGATGCCGGATGAGCACCAGCCGGCGCGGATGCGGCCAGCTCATCGCTTGATAGTCCAACTCGGCCACTTCCGTGCCCGGCACTTCGGTGGTCGTCCACTTCAAATCGCCTTTGAGGATCGTTTGAATCGGCTGGCTCAGTTGCGCCACTACCACGTAAGGCAGATGTAGTTGTTCCCACAACGCCAGCAGTTCGGGCAGGCAAAAGCCGGAGTCGGCGCGCACGCCGCCCAGCCGGATGTGGCGTGGCAGGTTCTCCCACAAATCCAGGAAGAACGCGGTGACGTTGTTGCCGCAACTGGTGTTGCCGGATCGCAACCAGAGTTGCGCCACCAGCCGCACCTCGGCCACGACCGCCAGCAGCGGATGCAGACAGGGCTTGATCCCCTGCTTGGTGTAGCCTCCGGCCACACCTTCCTGCTGTCCGTCCTTGTGCAGCAGCCGTGTGGAATCCAAATCCAGCGTGTAACCTTCCTTCGGACTGGGCAGCCGATCCAAGCACCAGTGCCAGAGCGGACGAAAGCAGCGCAGGTTCTCCCCCGCCGAAGTGAACCCCTGGAAGAAGCGCGTCAGCACCGACTGACTGGCCACACGCGTGATGCCCAACAGTTCGGGCGCGAACGGATCGCGCCGCAGATACGCGACGTGCGTGAGCTTGCGCGCGTCACACCACAATCCGTGCATAAACGCCAGTGCCTTTTCCAGCGGCAGGAGTTTGTTGTTGGAGGTCGGCAACGGTTGCGGCAGAGCCGAGGCCAGGCGTTTGCGCCAATCCAGCCGATGCAGCCAGCCCCAGAACACCGCACTGCCCGCGTGCGGGGAAAGCGGTTGCTCCGTAAACTCAATGGCGATTGCCTTGCCGTTGCTTTTGAACTCCAATGTCCCGGCCACCGTTGGGTGATCCGGGCGTCTGCCCGACGATTGCGTTGTTTTCATCTACCACCAATCAATCCCCAATCGGTGGCTCCTTTTCAACTACATGGATTCGGCTAAGCGCCATTCAGGACTGACCCCTTTAATGCCGGAACTGTTTCCTTAGACCAACTTTTCTCAAATCCAGCGGTTGGATTCCCAACCTGGCGGCGGGCGAGCCGGACTTGAATCGGAAGTCACCTTGTTCGGGATTTCGAAACAGCGGGTCGGCCACGAGGCTGTGCTTCTCGGTACCTTCCGCGCGAGAAGCCTCTAAATGTTGGTCCGCCCAGGTTGGATTCGAGACGTGCCAGTAAAGGTTGAAATCGGTTTGGGTTTCGCTGAAGTGTGGGTCGAGCGTTCCAATCAGGTTTTTCAAATAGAACGGGCGCAGGCGAGGGTCTTTGACGAACAGCACGTTGCGTTGAATCACGGAACCTTGCACCGGAATTCCTTCAAGTGAAATGATTCCGCGCGGTTGAAAGGAACCGACGGGATCCACCACAAAATTATTGATGATATGATTTTTGCCTTTGATCGCGATAACCAACAAATCGCAACGGCTCGGAATTCTATTTTTATGAACACGCAATCGTCATTGTCGTTTTTCAAACTTAACGCAAGCGATTATTGACGGTCGTGATTAAAAGTGGGCGTATGCCAACGCGGGCCGTGCGGATGGATTCACAAATGTCGTTGGCGACACGCTCGTACTTCTAGTGAAACAAAGCTTCCGTCGGCACAATCTGCTTCTCAGATTTCTCACTTTTCCAAGATAGCTTGCAGCCAGCGTCAACGTCCTTCTCAAAAAACTCAGCCTTCAGCGCGTGATCTCCGGCGGTCAGTTGAACGCTGCCAGACGTCTCTTCCATCGCATGTGCTCCCCCGTTGTCCACAACCTGTTTTCCGTCAATGAAGAGCCGTGAGCCGTCATCCGATTCGATAAAAAAAGTATATTTGCCATTGGCGGGGATGCGGATTTTTCCAGTCCAGCGGACATAGAAGAAGTCCTTGAATTTAGTACCCGGCCAATCCTCTTGCGTACTGGCGAAATTGATGTTCGCGTCCACACGCTCCAAATCAGGTTTTTTGTCCGCCGGAAAATCGGGGAAATCCTCCGTGCCATCAGCCGTCTGATAATATTCCGCCAACAGGCCCGGCACGTCGCTGTCAGCTTTATGGAAGAATACTGCGGCAGGCACCACCTCCATCGCCTTGTCGTCGGTTTTCCAGGACAGGACGCAACCGGCTTCTTCCTCTGAATCAAAGAACTCAATCTTTATTTCATGATCGCCCGCTTTGAGTTCGGAGGGGCCGGACATTTCTGTCATCTCATGGGTTCCGCCGTGATCAACCACCAGTTTGCCATCAATGAAAAGCCGTGAACCGTCATCCGACTTGATCTGCAAGGTGTAGGTACCGTCCTTCGGAATGCGGATCAAGCCAGTCCAGCTTACATAAAAGTTGTCCACCAACTTCGTACCAGGAAATGCCTCCAGCGTGCTGGCAAAATTGATTAGTTTGTCCACGCGCTCGATGTCCGGTTTTTGTCCCGCAGGGATGGTCGGGAAATCTTCCAGCGAGCCTGGCATCTGATAAAACCGTCCGACCAGGCCGGGTTGGAGCGTATCGTCAGCAGTGGCGACAGTGTGGGTGGTGAGCGCGGCAGCGAGCAGGATTATGGCGGTGCGTTTCATGATATTGCTTACGTTGGTAGTGATTGAGACGGAGCGAAACAATTGCTTCGCCCTCCGGCTTAACGCAGGACACCTTACTTTAGCCCGACGAAC
>JBKJOA010000455.1:0-5664 GCA_046593365.1 Limisphaerales bacterium | reverse complement strand
GGAGTTTTCGCGTGGTTAAGTAAAGATTTCAAAATTGGCGCCGCAGATTTGTCCTGTCGCTCGATGAGCAAACGGTGCGCGGTCATGCGCCACCAGCGATTCGGATTGTTTAACTCGGCGCAAAGTTCTTTGACGTTGGCGTTTGCTAATCGTAGCGGCGTCTCGGCAGAGCGCCGTTGGCTTTTATCCAATGGATCAACGGCGCTCTGCCGAGACGCCGCTACGATCCGATAGATGCGCCCTTTGTCTTTACCGCTTTCGAAGTCAGTAATCTTGCGCGTCGCTTCGGGTAAATATTCTGGGTGTTCGATGGTCTTGCGATACATGTCGCAAAGGTAGAGAGCGCCATCGGGTCCAACTTCAAGATGGACGGGGCGAAACCAGTTATCGGGCGAGGCGAGGAATTCCTGTGTTTCGTAAGCGCGTTCGGCAACAAAGGTCACGTTCGATGAGGAAAGAACGTCGTGATGAATGAGATTTCCCGCCGGTTCGCAAGTAAACGAATTGCCGCGATATTTTTCCGGCAACGCGGTGCCGTCATAAATCATCACCCCACAAGCGGAAGTGAAATAACCGGTATGCGATGCGGCGGTGGTAATATTCGCGCTGAGCGGAAAAACTTTACAGGCCGCGCCGTGATCGGGAATGTCCTGGACGGTTTCAGAAAACGCGAGGTACGGATTGCGTTTCAACTCTTTCAGGGGCATGACGACGTGTTGAATGTGATTGCGGTTGGAGCAAATAAATCTGCGCCCAAAATTATCAAACGTCTGGCCGAATTGCGCGGTGCCTGCGGTTTCTTCAAAGATCGGTTCGTCAGGACGAAAACGAAAATCAGTGCGGTTGGCAAACACCATTGGATGATTCGTATAAATCGGGGAAGTAATTTTTCCCGCGGTAAGCCCGCAAGTGAGATAAACCCAGTTGTCAATGTTAAGAGTGGGATGGCTGATGCGCAGTTGCGTGGTCGAAAGATCCTGGAACCCTTTGAATACGATTTGCTTCACGTCCGCTACGCCGTCGCCGTTGGTGTCCTTGAAATAGTAAACGCAGGGCGCGCAGGTTACGTAAACCCCACCTTTCCACGGCATCACCCCATTCGGAAAAGTTAAGCCTTCAGCAAATGTCGTGCGCTTGTCGTATTGGCCATCGCCGTCAGTGTCTTCGAGCAGCGCAATTTTTCCGGCGGGCGGATTTCCTTTGCCCGGCCCGACTGGATAGCCGCGATCTTCCACGACAAACATTCGACCTTGTTCATCAAACGCGATTGCAACCGGATCAATTACCATCGGCTCGGCAGCGACCAATTCAACTTTCAATCCAGGCTCCAGTTTGAATGAAGCAATCGCCTGCTCAGGAGTCAACGGTTCATCAATGGCGAGGACGAACTGCCCGGCAAAGGCAATTGAAACGAACAGGATATTTTTTTTCATTCGTTAGAATTTTAGCAAGGAATCAAATTCGCCAGTTGACCTTGCCGCAAACCAGCGCCGACCTACTTCACTTCGTGCAAAAGTTTAATTGCGGTTTCGACGAGCGTTTCGCCGACGCCTGGTTTCACGCGCGCATTCGTCACTTCATAACTGCCTTCAGTAAACGCCTTTTTCGTCGGAACGTAGCTGGGGCGATCATTGCAAATCGACATGACCAAGGTTTTTTTGAAAGGTGACGCCGCCTTGATGGCCAGCCCGAGTTCAACGAAAATTTCACAGGGCAAACCGACCATTGCCGTGTCGGAATCCAGCCGGAACACTTGCACTTCCATCGGCCAATTCGTTCCTTTCTCGGCGAGATCAAGAATTTTTACCGCTTCAACTTTAATAAAAAAACCGTTGTTGGAATCGCCGAGCTTTGTGATCTTTTCGCGCGCATCCGCCAGTTGCGCTGGAGTGATTTCCTGGAACGGCGCAATGATTTTCGTGCTGCGGACCGCGAGTGACGGATTTCGAATTGCTTCCGCTTTTGGAATGGTGGCGAGAACCGCCTTGCCGAGCGTGGTTCCGAGTCGTTCGGCCACGGCCAACCCTTTAACCGGCTCTTTGACTGCCACGTTGATATGATTGAGATCGCCGCAAGTTCCCGCCGCAAACGCTGAGATATAATTTTTACCGAACGCGTCGCGCAACGTTTGTTGCAGGTAAAAAGCGTAATCGGCGCTGTAAAGAGTGCCCCCGACCGTATCCGAATGCATCGCGAATACCGTCAATCCCGCTACGGGTTTCGATTTAGAATCTCGCACCAGCAACATTCCAACGTCGGGATCAGTCGGCCCCGCAGGCCGGACGATGTTGGGGTTCAACTGGCCGGGATTAAAAGCAACTTTGCCATTCTTCATGTGAAAACGGCGGTTGAAAGCGAGACCTTCCTGTTTGCCGATTCCGACGGCGACTTCCGACGGTTGCAATTTCGATTGCGCTTCAGCAATTACTTTGACCAACTTTTTCACCAGCACATCGGGATAATAAATTTTTTCCTGCGGATCTTCGCCCAGATTTATTAAGGCCAATTCGTGGAAATATTTTCGGCGGGTGTCATCGAAAAGTGGCCCCGTGTGGCTGTGGGTCGCGGAGATTAGAATACTGGTCACGGGAATTCCGGTGATCGCGCTGGCTCTCGCGCGCGCGTTGGTGGAAACGTGAAGAGAGATTCCCACCAAATCGCAGAAAACCATTGCGATCCGTTTGTCACCTTGCTGAAGAACGATGGCTTTTGCGTGTAACGGATCGTGGATTCCCGTCGCGAGTCGTTCATCAAAATAACCGGCCATCCGGTGCCCGACCGGCGGGGTGATGTCAATTTCTGCCACGCCGGCCCGAAGACCATTGGAGATGGCAGATTTTTGTGTCGCACAGCCGATGAACGCAGCGAAAAAAAAGCTGAGCAAGGCGCGCATCAAATGCAGAGAGATTGTTCTCATGAAATCATTCACGATGGGTAAGCCATTTTTCTGCGGCAAGTCAAATATGCTCTCAAATCGCGTTTCTCGGTTTTGCAAACGGAACAACGTTTGCTGTCAGTAAAAAAGGTTTCTCGGCTTGACTGTAAAGTTGGGCATTACCATATTGCCCAACCATTTCAGTGCGGTGATGTCGAGCAGGATTTTAATGCTATGCCTAAAATAAAGGTGAAGGAGTCGTCACGTAAAATCGTATCGAAGGGAGTTGCCAAGGGTGTTGTTAAACCTGCGCGGAGAACCGAATCAGATGCTTCAAAAGTCAGTTCAAACGGGAAAGTTAATGGCGTTTTCGGCAAGCACCCATTGAAAATTGAGACGACGGTTGCCCAAGAAGCGGCGCTTGCCGGGACAAGTAATTACAAAAGCCAGTCGGGAGTGGATCTCACGGAAAAAATCAAGGAACTGCTTCGCCTCGCGCAGGAGCAGGGCTACCTGACTTACAGCGACATCAACGACGCGTTACCGGAAAATGTTATTTCCCCAGACGAACTGGACGAAATTTACAGCAAGCTGCGCAATCTCGAAGTTGAAATCGTGGATCAAGCCGAAGTGGACCGCGTCAAACAACCGGAGCCGGAAGAGGAGGAAGATAAATCGCGCCTTGATATTCTCGACGATCCGGTCCGAATGTACCTCAAGCAGATGGGTCAGGTGGCGCTGCTCACGCGCGAACAGGAAGTCGAAATTTCCAAGCGAATTGAGGACGCCGAGAATGAACTCAAACGCATCATCTACAGTTTCGGTTTTGCTGGAAAAGAACATATCGCACTCGCCGAGAAATTAATTTCAGAACCGCCCAAGGAGCGATTCGACCGCGTGATTGTGGATAAGAAAATCGAGGGTCGCGACAATCACATCAAAGATCTGCGCAGACTCGTGAAAAACGTTCGCCTGCTCGATCAAGTCGTTGATGAAAAATATTCGGAGTGGCAAAACGGGCCGAACAAAGCCAAGCGTGACAAATTCTCCGTCCAATTCAAAAAATCCGATGACAAATTGCAGCGGACATTCGGCAAATTTTACTACAAACAAAAGGTCATTGAGGAAATGGCGTTGGTGGCGGACAACATTCACGACAAAATTCAACTGAGCTTGCGCGCGATTGTTGATTTTGAAGACCAACGTAAATCGCAGCAACAGCAGGCGCTCATTCAATCTGAGAATCGCAAAATCAAGGCGCTGGAAGAATTCGTGCGCATGGCGCATCAGGATTATTTGAAGGTGTATCACCAGCTTCAATATTTTACCCGCAAAGCGATTCAGGCGAAAACTGAAATGGTTGAGGCGAACTTGCGCCTCGTGATTTCGATAGCGAAAAAATATACGAACCGTGGCTTGTCATTCCTGGATTTAATTCAGGAAGGCAACATGGGTTTGATGAAAGCCGTCGAAAAATTTGAGT
The DNA here is from genome assembly GCA_046593365.1 of Limisphaerales bacterium. Taxonomy (GTDB): domain Bacteria; phylum Verrucomicrobiota; class Verrucomicrobiia; order Limisphaerales; family CANJXF01; genus CANJXF01. Next base: position 1,306 of record JBKJOA010000455.1, on the reverse strand, counting down.
ATCGACGCGGCTATAAATTTTCTACTTACGCGACATGGTGGATTCGCCAGGCGATTACTCGTTCGATTGCCGATCAGGCGCGAACGATTCGGATTCCGGTTCATATGATCGAAACGATCAACAAACTGATGCGCGTGCAAAAGCAGTTGATTCAGGATTTTGGCCGCGAACCCAATCCGGAAGAAATCGCCGACGAAATGGCGATGCCGGTGGATCGCGTCCGAGCCGTTTTGAAAATGGCGCAGCAACCGATTTCGCTTCAATCACCCGTCGGTGACAGCGAAGACACGAACTTCGGGGATTTCATTGAAGACAAAGCCGCAGAAAATCCGTCCGACATGACGAGCTACAGTTTGTTGAAAGACAAATTGGGCGACGTGTTGACCAGTTTGACTGAACGAGAACGCAAAGTTCTGGAACTGCGTTTTGGAATCGGCGATGGCTACGCGCGCACGCTCGAAGAAGTCGGAAAACAATTTAAAGTCACGCGCGAACGCATTCGGCAAATCGAAGCAAAGGCGCTGCGCAAGATGCGTCATCCAACGCGTATCCGGCAGCTCTCTGGTTTCCTCGAAACGGAAGAGCCGCTTTAACCTTTCCACATTCTTAAATCCTCTGTGCAATGCTCAGAGTTTTTTTAATTCGCCGACGATCTAAGACGCAATTGTTTGCAAGCTGCCAGTAGGAATTGTAGCTTTCCCACCTTCGGGCCCGTAGCTCAGCGGTTAGAGCAGGCGACTCATAATCGCTTGGTCCTCGGTTCAAATCCGAGCGGGCCCACCAACCTTCGCCTTGGAGGCTACGGTTGGGCAAGCCAATGCTCTTTACCAATGGTGTCGGCTCGGCAGGCCAGTGGGATGGCGAAGGCGGGTTTGATGTAGCGGAATCGAAACGAATGGCTTTTATGAAATTCTATTACGTTTACATTCTCCAAAGCGAAATAGACCCAAACCGTTTCTACACGGGAAATGACTGAAGACCTTCGTGCTCGGCACAAAAAGCACAATGCACGCGATGTTTCGCACACTTCAAAATAGCTTCCGCGGAAAGTCAAAACGGCTCTCTCATTCACCGATCGAGAACGCGCTTCGGATTTTGAAAAATTTAAAATCGGCATCTGGCAGAGCATTTGCAAAAAAGCGTCTGTAATTCCGAGAACGCCGAGAATTTATTTTCTGTTTTCGACCCAGTGCGTCACACGAAAACCAGAGCGCGGCTGAAACCCATCCCAGGCCCGATGATCCATCCTCAGGAACCCTCCACTGTTCGCAGTCTCCGCCCGTTTTTTGTTATCGCGTGTGCGCTC
>JBKJOA010000391.1:0-10480 GCA_046593365.1 Limisphaerales bacterium | reverse complement strand
TTTGAAAACTCATTTGGGCTTCAACCCGGCGGCGTTCGGAGTTCCGCCTTCAGGCGGTTTCCGCGCTACGCGAGAATCGTTTCCGCTTTACCCAAAATTTTCAAAGTTCGTGCACCTCTGCGCCATCGTCTTCCCCTTACGCTATTTATGAGATGGCTTCTAGAATCCTCTTACAGCCTCGTTCTGATCTGAGAGCGCTCTCTTGAGTTTAAGCAAATGCCCGTGATTCATACTCTCTATAGCTGTTACGAGATTTGAAATCTGTAGTTCAAGGGTGCCACCGTAAACTTGAAAAGATGGATCTGCAGACTCCTCAGCAAGAAAATCCTCCAATCGAGTGATTGATTGGGCAATGCTGTTTACCTGAAGTTGCAATTGCTCATTAAGGGAATTTGCCGTCGCCAGTTGTGCTTGCAACGTTGCATTCGCGGCTTCAAGCGACGCAATTCTCGCTTGCAAAGTCGAGATGATGCCGTTGGCGGTGCTTAGGTTTGATTGCAAGACCGCAATGGTATTGCTTGCGATGATCAATTGCGTTTGCTGGTTGGAATTGGCTGCTCGAAGCAAAGCGATTTGCACTTGTAATACGGCATTCGAACTATTGACAGCAGCTAACTGTGCTTGCAAAAGTGCGTTTGTCGCATTAGCCACCGCTAATTGCGACTGTAACACCGCCACAGTATTCTCACAGGGAGAAAGCGCAGACCGACCGATCACAATACCAGCCGGCATATTGAGTCCCGCGACTGCAAAATTGCCCAGATCCGTACCCGTCGGAGAAAATTTGCGGACGGCATTTCCCTCTATCCGGGTTACGTAGATGTTTCCTGCCGAATCTCTCGCCATATAATGTAAACGGCCCAAGGTTCCGCTAGTCAGCGTACTGACAATATTGCCAGCGGCGTCATAGCGAATAACAGTACTGGCAAAATCATTTGCCACATAGAACCCACCGCCTTGAGCTTGTGGAATGACCACCACTCCGATGGGTTGATTCAATCCAGCCGAGATTGCAACGCCCAAGTACGTTCCATTCGTCGAGAACTTCTTAACCTGGTTCAAATAGTAGTTGGCGACATACAGATTTCCTGCTTCGTCAAAAGCCAGGCCGCCCGGATTGGAAAGCCCGTTGCTGACGAAATTACCCAGGTCCACACCCGTCGGAGAAAAGCGACGCACCGTGTTATTTCCAGCGTTCGCGCAGTAAAGGTTGCCACTCTTATCAAAGACCAGCGTGCGCCCGCTGTTGAGGCCCGTCGTTGCAAACAAACCCAAGTCAACGCCTGCTGGAGAAAAGCGACGAATGTTGTTGTTCACTGCACTGACAACATAAAAGTTGTTGGAAGCATCAATCGCGATTCCCTGAGCTTCCGGTACGGCAGTTGTGGTAATGGGACCAAGGTCGGCCCCGGCACCGGTGTAGCCACGCACCAGTCCATTTCCGTAATTAGCGACATAGATAGCCTCATTGGAGGAGGTGGAAGAAACGGGCGGAGCTTCGATTGCATACAATTGTGCCACTTCGTTCGTCGGCAATGCGCGGTTGTAGAGGCGAACGTCGTCAAGGACGCAACTCGAAAACTGATCGCCATAGCCACCTCGTGCTCCACCGAGTGTGAGCATGATAGACGCAGTTGTCGGCCAGCTTTCCACACCGCTAAAAAGCAAGATGCCGTCTTTATAGATTTTTGTGACTCCACCTCCAACTGTAGCGACGAAGTGCCGCCACTGATTGGTGAGGTTGGCCTGGGTGCCGAAGAGATTGAGACCGGTTTGGCCGTTTCCACAAGGGGCATAAAATACGCTGGATGCAGTTTGATACATTATTGGATTTCCGTTGCATGTAGTCCCCTCTGAAAGCTCAAAAATAGCACGACCCTCCTGAAATGCTTTGAGCTTAATCCACGCAGAATATGTGTAGGATCCCGAAAGATTGATCGGGAGGTTGGTGCAAATAATGGTAGAAACGGAGAACTCGTAAGCCGAATTTGCATTTCCGAAGCGGTCGGTCGTCAGGGTTGCATTACTCACCGTCCCGTTCCTTCCGTTTCCACTTTGGTCATTGGCATTCCCATTCAACGGATAGTACGCGACCAAGCCGTTGGTCAAGAAAGGTTGAGCGTAGGATGTTGTGATCAAAAATCCGAAGAGGGCTATGAGTAAAATTGGTTTTAAAGTTTTCATTATTCCTATTAAGTTTCCCTGAACATTTAGTGGACTGTGGTGTTGATAAGGTTATAGCGCCGCGATTGCAAGCTAATTTTGCAGATATAATAATTCGCGCCGTCGCATTGGCAGTCTGACTCCCTTGAGGTTTAACGCGCGGAGATGGGAGTGGCCACTATGAGAAAGTGATGGCACATGCTGGGACGGATTAGACCTAACGTAACCTGAGCTAACTGCTTCACCCAAACCAATGCCTTGAATGTATTACTCGTATGGCAATAAGAGGTGTTTTCTGCTATAAAGACTAAACGCTCGACCCGGAAACCGCACTTATAAAGGAGTAGTTTCAAAGTCGTGGGTGAGAAAATCGTTACATGATCTGGATTATCTATTTCTCTTCCAATGATGAGGTTTTCTAAAAAATAAATAAGGCAGTTCGCGTTAGGGGTGGTGAGGATTAAGAGACCGCCTGGATTTAAATGCAGATGTGCGGACTGCAAGAACCCGCCGGGATTAAGAACGTGTTCAATTATTTCCCCTGCGACAATAGCATCAAATTTTTGTCCCAAATTAAAATTTGTGGCATCGGCTGCCACAACATCGTATCCCTGTTCACGAAGTTTTCGGACCTCGGCTTCTTCATAATCAAGTCCAAGCACGGATCGAGCAGTTTTTTTGACGTGTTCATGCAACCAACGGCCAGCTTTTCGATTTTGGAGGCTGTGGTCTATGCAGCCGATGTCCAAAACCGATTTTCCAGCCACAATTTCCGAAATGGCTTCGCAGCGGTTAAAAACCAAACGTTTCATAAAATTTATTTTAATCGAGCCGAGCTATCGCCATCCTTTGTCCATGAGAGGGGTTCATAAAATCGCGTCGCTAATAGCTCATCCTCGGGCACCGCGTCAGAATATCTCCACGCAGCCATTGGAGGAATACTTCGGTTCACTTTATACTTATGCCATTCAATCAGCAGGGCGGAGTTATTAAAAAACTCGGGCTCTTTTTCAAATAAAAAGTACTCGCCTCCTTCAACATCAAACTTTGCAAATCTAGGTTTTCCAAATTTGGCCACAGCTTCGGAAATGGAAAGAGAGCAAGCCTTTGGTCCGGTGGCGGGGGAAAAAAAATCTGCATTGTAGCTTGTGGTGAACGGCTCTCCATCAACGGTCAACGCGCAAGGAACTACCACAACATTCGGTAGTCGGGCAACCCGGTATGCAAGGTAGTAAAGAGAATTAAGATTCGGCTCAAATGCGAATACCAGATGATCGGGATTAGCTTTTGCCAAAATGGTTGTGTATTTTCCAACTGACGCTCCTACATCCCAAATGGATCCTTTCCAGTCTTGATTTAGTAACCGAGCTTCGCCCTCGCCCGATTTATCGACAAGACTGAAAAGCGCATCCGAGTACAAAAAACGGGCGGGATGCTGCCTCATCCAAAACGAAAGTTTCATTAACAAAAGAATCGCCTTGGCTTTCATCCCCTTGACGGGTGGCCAGCGGTAAGGTTGGATTTCGCTCATTGGTTTAGGAGTTTCAGGGGGGAACTAATATGGTTTCGGGTTCCAATCGGCAATTCTTTTTCTTCTCTGGCAAATCTTAAGTAGAGAAAAAGCCCTTCAATGCGTCCGCCGTGAAAGGCAATAGCTGCTTGCGCTTGACGTTTTCATTATTTGCTTCGACGACACGTGGGACGGCATTCGAAGGAAGCAGCGAAACGTTCAAGCTTTTACCTGCTAATCGAGCGATTTCGTGCATATCAATCAATTTATCACCGCAAACATTAAGAATTTCACTGACTGTCTGCTGTTCCGCTAACGCCCATCCAATACGCGCCACATCATCGGTGTGCATGTATTGGTATTGTGAATCCGGGTGAACTCGGAGCGGTTGGTTGTGGAGAATGTCGTAAACCGGATTTTTGCGCAGCCCAGGCCCGACCATTCCCGCCAGACGCAAAATCAACCAATGGGGGGCATAATGCTGGACCAGTTGTTCCGCCAATAATTTGTGCAAGCCGTAATGTGAAACGAGAGAGAGATCAATGGGAGAATCCTCCCGAGTCGTATCGCGCGAACTGAGATCGCTGTAAACGTCCACGCTGGAGATGTGGATTTGCAATTCGGCCGGGAACTGTTGCAAGGTCTTCAGCCGGTGCGTAACAGACGCATGGAATTCCGCCAAAGGATTTTCATCAGCCAGATACTTTTTAGAATTGCAGGCAGCTTCGATGACGACGTCGCTTTTCTTCCCGGAAAATTGCTCAATATTGTGTCGAGTGACCTGAATCAATTCGACGTCTGATCGATCTACGAGGTGGCGAACAAACGCGGAGCCGACAAATCCTTCCGCACCGATGACAGTTACGCGCTTCATCAGCCTTCCAATCGCGCTGCCGCTGGATTGGCGCGGAACCATTCCACCGTTTTTTTCAATCCTTCGCGCAATGGTGTGCGGCATTCATAACCGAGGATTTCCTTCATCCGCGCGACATCAAAGCCCTTGAACATCTGGCCGTCAGGTTTGGAAGTGTCCCACACGACGCTGCCTTGATATCCGGTCAACTCGGCGATGGTTTCAGTGAGTTCTTTAATTGTAACGGTCTTGCCTGAAGAAATATTGATAATATCGCTTGAATCGTATTTTTCGGCTGCCAATAGAATGGCTTCGCAAACGTCGGTAACATAAACAAAATCGCGCGTCGGCTTGCCGGTTCCCCACGCAGGCACTTCCGTTTTGCCCGCAACTTTTGCTTCGAGAAATTTGCGGATCAATGCCGCAATAACATGGGAGTTATTCAGGTCAAAATTATCATAAGGCCCGTAAATATTTCCTGGCACGAGCACAACCGCATTGAAACCATGTTGCCGACGATAAGCTTCCGCCTGCACCGCGCTCATCGCTTTGGCCAGCGAATACGGCGCGCTTTCCATCTGCGGATAACCGTTAAAGAGTTCAGATTCCTTGATTGGGCTGGGGGCTTTCGCGGGATAACTGCATCCGCCCATCACCGTAAGATATTTTTTTACGCCAGCCTTCCAACTTTCGTGAAGCATGGTGGTGCCCATGACGAGATTTTCATAACAAAATTCAGCCGGACGCGCTTTGTTTGCGCCGATTCCACCGATGAGTCCGGCGAGATGAAATACCGCATCGGGCTTGTGTTCAACGAGCATCCGGCGGACATCGGCTTGTTCGAGGAGGTTGTATTGCTGGCGAGTAGGCGTGATGGGCTGACATCCCTGTTCCTGCATCAGCGGAACGAGATTACGACCAACGAAGCCGGTCGCGCCAGTCACGAGAATGCGTGCATTTGAAAGGTTCATCATCAATTTAAAATTAAGAAACGTTTAAAGTATCACGAAAAAATAATTTGTGAACCAAGCGCGTCAATTTTAATACGCAGAGTATGTTGGCTGGCAAATGCGTTACGGAGTTTGGCGTGAGCTGAAGGTGGAGCAAAGAAGAGCAGAAAGCCGCCTCCGCCAGCGCCCAGTAATTTGCCACCCCACGCGCCAGCTTTGCGGCCACGCTCATAAAGGCGGTCAATTTCTGAATTGGAAATGCCGGTATCCAGACTGCGCTTGGCCACCCACGCCTCATGCAACAGTTCACCGAATTTTTGGAATGGTTGAGATCTCGTCAGAATGCGAAAACCCTCGTCCACCATGTCACGCATTCCACGGAGCGTGGCCCTGTTGTCGTTCACCTTTTCCAACTGGCGTGCAACTACGTCGGCTGCCTTACGCTTGATTCCGGTGAAAACGATAAACAAATGTTTCTCAAACTCCTTCAATCGCTCCTGCGGCAAAGGGACGCGCGTCACGGTAAAATCACGTTCGGTCCGAAATTCAATCAGGTTAAAACCGCCGAACGCCGCCATCACCTGATCCTGGCAACCGACCTTGTCCTTAAGAACCTGGCGTTCGACATAAATCGCCTCGCAGGCGAGTTCGTGCGGCGTGAGGAATTCCCCTTTGAAACTGTGCAACGCGTGTAGCAACGAGACCGTGAAGGTGGATGAAGAACCCAACCCCGTGAAAGCCGGCAAGTCCGCCATCGTGTGTAATTCGATGTCTTTTTTGAGGCCACACTGTCGGAGACACTCGCGAAAAACGTTGTGTTGAATGTCAGAAACTCGGTGAGCAAGTTCTACGTTTCGGTAGGAAACTCGAATTGAGTAATCGAATAAATGACTCGCAAACGGGCTGGCGGTGACATAGCAAAACCGGTTGATCGCCGTGGCCAACACGGCACCTCCCTCTCTTCGAAAATATTCGGGGTAATCTGATCCTCCGCCGAAAAAACTGATGCGAAGTGGGGCGCGTGCAATAATCATAGCTGGGAAAACTCCTGTAAGTTTTGTTCTATAAACGATTCCGCCTCGGCCAAAGATTCAGGCGTTCCAATGTCCAGAAAAGGTGAATGGGCCAAGCAGACTTGCAACCGCGCCTCGTTCGCCAGAAGGTCGGGAAACACGTCGCACTCGAAGCTTAACGGCCTTTTTTCCGGGAAGCGTTTTATAATTTTATCCCGGAACAAATACATCCCTGCATTGATGACTCCCGCGCCAGGATGTTTCTCCTCAAACCGATCCAATCGCCCGGTTGCATCGCTACGAATGGTTCCAAAACGCGAAGCATCGTTCATCTCGATGCCCAGAAGAGCGCCGTCAACCTGAGGATTTTCAAGGCAAGCGAAAAGCGCGCTCAATTCTGTAAAGGCGAGTGAATCGCCATTGAGCACCAACCATGAAGAAGGACTTAAACCACTTTGCTGGGCAGCAAATAGAAATCCGCCAGCGGTGCCGATGGGTTCCGATTCGCGCACGCACGACACCTGAACTTCTTTCACCGGATTTTGGACAAAGTGGCGGGCAATTTTTTCGCCGAGAAATCCGGTGGAAAGGACGACGTGGCGAAGACCTTGTTTACTCAAATAACGTACCAACCACTCTACAAATGGCCGGCCCAGCACAGGTGCCATTGGTTTTGGAATGTCATGGAGCAGGTGCCGGATGCGTGTGCCAAAACCACCGGCCAAAACCACGGCGGCAGCGGATTCAAGTGACGTCGGCATCAAGAAAAAATTAGACGTTAGAGTAGGTGTTGCTGCGCAGGATCGTGTATCCCTTGATTAACTCCCGGATGCCACGCTCCAACGACCATTCTGTTGTGAATCCGGTTGCAGCCAGCCTTGCATTGGAAACAATGTAATCGCGCTTGTCTGGATCTTCTCCAATGGGCGCTTCGAGGAAAACAAAGTTAGGAATCTGTTTTTTGATTGCCTCGCAAAGCTCCAGTTTGGAAAGATTCGCTTCATCCAAACCAACATTGTAAGGCTTGCCGCGCATACTCTCAAAATTCTTGATGCCGTGCAGAAACACCCGCGCGACGTCGCGAACGTGGATGTAATTCCGTTTGAAATGTCCTTCAAAAATCACCACGGCCCGGTCATTGATGGCGCGATAAACGAAATCGTTGACCAACAAATCCAGTCTCATGCGCGGTGCCATGCCGAAGACAGTCGCGAGACGGAAGCTGATGCTGTTCTCCCGTTGCAAAATGGCTTCTTCGGCCTGCACTTTGGTCACTCCGTAGAGCGAAAGCGGTTTCAGTGGAGATTCTTCGGTACAAAATTTTCCTTTCTCGCCGATTCCGTAGCCACTGTTCGTCACCGGCATAAGAATGCGCTGATCTTTACTGGCGAGTCGGCAAAGCATCGCCACTGCTTCAAAGTTTGTCGTTTTGGCACCGACCTGATCCAATTTGCACATCGGCGCGCCGACCAACGCGGCCAGCGGAATAATCGCGTCGGCTTTGGCCACAAGTGATTTCACGACTTCCTCATCGCGCGCATCACCGCGAATGACCCTAAAATTTTCATCCTGACAGCAATCGGTAAGGCTGTTTTGGCGAAAGAGAAAATTATCCATGACGGTGACTTGGTGGCCTTCTTGCAAAAGTGCTGGAGCCATGATTGAACCGAGATAACCCGCACCACCTGTAATTAAGATTTTCATGATAAAATTGTCATTAAATTACGAACTTTCGACACAAGAACGAGCGCAAACCATAATAAAAGACGACGCGTCTTCGCTAGAAAAATCGTGCAGAACTGCGGCGCGCTTCTCCCTTAAGTGCGCACCGTGGTGGATTCATCGCCCATCGGCTCGTAATATTTGTCACCCACACTCGCCGTTTATATACCGACCGAAGCTCCCACATCCCATAGTGGCACATCCCATTTGCGTCGGAAAAACTCAGTCTCACCGCTTGCCGCATCCGAATCAAACCGCCTCAATAATGGGAATAGAGGAAGCGCCTTGGGATGTTGTCGCATGAAAAATGAGAAGTTCCATCAACCCTAGAATAATGACGCCTCGCAATCCGCGAGTGGGTGGCCATTTTTGCGTTGGTATTGGTTCATGGACTCGTTTTGAGCCGGTTGATAACGAGATGTATCGGCGATGTAAAGATTATCTTCGGAAAAGGAATGGGCGGGATGTTTCTACTTTGCATCGAGTGGGACAGCTTTGTCATAGCTTCCATGCGCTCGTAATTTTTATCCGGGTTGCGCTTCCAAAATTTTGCAGAAGAATGTTGCTTGCGCGATTCGCTCAACGCTGTTGAATGGCGGCGCAAAATTTCATGCAAAACTATCCGAAACATTATTGTGGAGTATTTGGCATTTACGGTCATCCAAATGCCGCCGAACTGACTTACTACGGCCTCTACGCGCTGCAACACCGCGGACAGGAAAGCGCAGGCATCGTCAGCTATGACGGTCGCGATTTTCGCACTCACAAGGGCATGGGCCTTGTCTCGCAAATTTTTAACGGGGAGGTTCTGAACACTTTGCCCGGCTCGATGGCCCTCGGCCACACCCGCTATTCCACGACGGGTTCTTCACATTTGCGCAATGCCCAACCGCTCACGGTCGATTGCGCACGCGGTCAAATCGCCATCGCACATAACGGCAACTTGACGAATGCCGCTGCGCTGCGGGAAGCGCTCGAAGCCAACGGGTCCATTTTTCAAACCAGCGTCGATAGCGAAATCATTTTGCATTTAATGGCGCAACCCACCCTGGGAGGACACGAAAATAATCTCATTCAAACCATGCGCCGGATTGAAGGCGCGTATTCGCTCGCCATCATGACCGAACAGGAACTGATCGGCGTGCGCGATCCGCATGGTTTTCGTCCGCTGTGTATTGGAAAAGTTGGCGAAGCGTGGGTGTTGGCGAGCGAAACCTGTGCGCTCGATTTGATCCACGCAAAATTTATTCGCGACGTGGCACCCGGCGAAATTGTCATCATCAACAAAGACGGCTTGCGCAGCATCCAGGCTTTTCCCGAACACGAACGAAAGGCCTTTTGCATTTTCGAATACGTTTATTTCGCCCGGCCCGACAGCAACATCAACAATCGAAACGTTTACAAAACCCGCGTCGAGATGGGACGCGAGCTGGCACGCGAATATCCCGTCACCGCCGATATTGTGATTCCCGTTCCCGACAGCGGTAATTGCGCGGCGCTCGGCTATTCGCTCGAATCAGGAATTCCTTATGAAATGGCGTTCGTGCGAAATCACTATGTTGGCCGCAGTTTTCTCCAGCCCTCACAACTGATTCGCGATTTCAACGTTCGAGTGAAACTCAATTTGATTTCTGAACTCGTCAAAGGAAAGCGGGTCATCATTGTCGATGATTCAATTGTGCGCGGCACGACTTGCAAAGCGCGCGTGAATAATTTGAAGGAAGCAGGCGCAAGGGAAGTTCATGTGCTCGTCAGTTGTCCGCCGCACATGAATCCGTGCGTTTACGGAATCGATTTTCCTGACCGCAATAAATTGATGGCGGCGAATTATTCGCTCGATGAAATTCGCAATTACCTCAGCGCGGATTCGCTTCATTATTTGTCGCAAGATGGAATGGTGCGCGCGACCGATTTGCCGAAGGAATCTTTTTGCATGGCGTGCTACGATGGAAATTATCCCGTGCCTTACGATCCGCTCGTGGACAAACACATTATGGAGCGCCGCCGATCCCGCGTCGAAGGACTCAGCGAAGCCCTCGTGAAAGAAGAAATGCAAACTCGCCTGTTGTAAGTGTAATTTTCTCCCACAATTCAGAGCCGCCTTTTCCGGGCGAGAAATTTCGCTATCGGAACGGGGGTCTGGACATTGTTTTTGTTGTAAATTTTGAGGTCGCCGAACATCGAGGATCGCGATCCGCCGATGCGATCCTTCTTAAGCCAACAACGGTTTTACAACCTCGCCATGCACGTCGGTCAGTCGGAAGTCGCG
>JBKJOA010000367.1:0-5053 GCA_046593365.1 Limisphaerales bacterium | reverse complement strand
TCGATAAACAGCTTGAACAAATTCCAGTCGCCGGTTCCTTGTTTATGAAAAGTTTTTCCGAAGAATGCCTTGTTGCGTTCGTAGTAATTCTCGTGCTCACGCCACTTTGCGGAAAATTCTTTGTTCGACTTCAATTCATCCAGAAACCATTTGTCGAACGTTGGGCCGTCCATGCCCATTTTGCTGAACTGTGGTTTGCCCAGATAAAAATTGGCCGCGAATTCCTTGCGAACCGGTTTGAAGCCTTCCCACGGCGGATTTCCGATGATGCCGTCGAAGCCCACGAGATTTACGGGGAGCGCACGCGGCTCGCGTGCTGCGTCGGGCGGCCCGCCCGACGCTCGTGCTTCTGACTTCGATTTGTTGTTTAAAGATTCCGGCGGGCCGCCGGAATCGGCACGCGAGCCGCGTGCGCTCCCGTCCGCATTGAACCAGCACGGCCAGAAGTGGAGCGCAAATCCGCCCGGCTCGCACGGAAAATTCTCGGTTTGAAAATGCTCGACGAAATCGGCGCGGACTTTTTTGCGCAAAGCGAGCGCTTCATCCAACGGTTCGTGCCGCATCGGGTTTTCAATGTAACGGGCGCGGAGTTCGCCAAGTTTTTTTATCTCGGCTTGATGATATTCGGCCAGCCACGCGGTTTGCTTTTCCAAATCGACATCTACCAGCGAATCGGCGCAGTGAAAATTCAATTCGAGGTTCGGCAGGATTTTGACGATCTCCATCTTGAGCAGCCGATAGTTGTAATCGCCCGGCGAAAGTTTGACGGCTTCCTTCCAGATGTTGGTCTTGGCGACTTCGATTGCGCCCGCATCTTTATCCACGCCAAAAATGTGCTGGAGCAAAACGCGCGCGATGAGGACGCGATTGTTGTCCAAACAATAGCCACGACGAAAAGCGAGCGCGGCTTCGACGTTCGGCGGCATTTCGGCGAGATAAAATTCGCCTTCTTTGTGGCGCGTGAGTTCAACGACCCAATGACTGGCTTTCTCGATGCGTTCGTATTGCCGCCAGAAAGCGCGCAGGACTTTGATAAGAAAACCGCCGGAACCGCAGGCAGTGTCGGCCACGCGGAGTTCGGCGAGTTGCGCCATGAGTTTGTCAGCCAGTGCGAAGTCGCATTTCTGACTGCCAACCGCATCGCAGATTTCGTCCACGATTTTTCCGGCGAGAGAATTGACCAGCGAATCTGCCATCGGCCCGGTGATTCCGGCGGGCGTGTAATAAATGCCTTCGTCCTTGCGATTGGCGGCGAGAAACATTTCGTAGCTCTTGCCGAAAATGTCTTCGTCGATGCGACGATAGTTGTAGTGAACGATGCCACGACTGAAGGTTTGATCCCAAGTGTGGATGCCGAGGACGAAATTCAGTTTCTCGCTGAATCTTTTTAGATTGTCCGGGTCTTTATCGAGCCTGTCCAAGATGCGTTCGGAAAAAATTTCGGTGTCGTAATATTCGTCGAAGAAACTTTCAAAAAATTCGAGAAACTTGGGGACAATGCGATGCGCGCCTTTTGGCTCCCAAAGTTTGGTGTAGCGCATGTACTCATTTTGCGTGAAGCGATATTCGACCAAGCCAAAGTCCTCAATGGTGCGCGCGAAAATAAGTTTGTTGATGAGAAGGATGATGGACTGGGCGGCGAGTTCAGGCGGCGACCATTTGACCTTTTCAAATTCGCCAAACCAGATTTTTAAATCCTCAAAAAACTGCTGTTCCAGTTCCGGTTTCTCCGCCGTGTCTTCAAGGCGGCGCAAGGTGTCGAGCACGCTGCCGGTTTCGCGGCATCGAGTGAGAAAATCGGTGAACGGCAGTTCGGCAAAGGGTTTGTCCTCAAAGAAAAAATCGCGTGCGCTGAAAAACCACGCGGTGCGGAGGTCGGTGAGAATTAAATATTCGTGGTCGCGAAGATATTTTTTAACCTGAGTGACGTGGTGTTTTGGATTGGCGTCGCTGCGCCAAAGGGCGTCCTGTCCGTCGCGTTTAAAGAGCGGCTTGAGTTCGAGCGGCATTGGATCGCCCATTCGCTCGGGAAGTATGAAATCCACCCAGCCTTCGCCACTGCCAACCTGGCGAGTGGGCTGAAAGCCAAGAACGTCTTTGCAAAGCGCGGTGAAAAGATCCTCAGCGGCGGTTTCCGGTTTTACGGAGTTTTTTAAATCAAGGACATACTTGTGAATTGGCGCATAATCGGAAACGGGTTTTGCGTCCGGCAGGAGCGGAAGAAACTCAATTTGTTCGCGAGCAGTGAACTCACGGAGTGCTTTGAGGATTTCAGTGTAGTTCACGGGCAATCTGGTCCGGTTTTTTTTCTTCGTTTTTTAGAACGCGGAGAGATTACTCACGTCATTCTCGAATGGCAGTCTAAAATTCCACAATCACTTCGCCTTCCGATTCTCATCACAAATCAGGTGGACGCCTCACGCCGCACGTAGGCTCGAACTGCATTTAAAATCTGTGATTTCGCCGAAGGGCAGTTTAAATATTGCTCCATGATTTCACACTCTCTCCGTTGGCTGGGCATATTCCTCCTGTTGCTGGCGACGACGTTCCATTCGCACGCGCAAAAAAGTTACACGATTGGGATGATCGCCAAATCGCAGGGCAATCCGTTTTTTGAAGCGGCGCGCGTCGGAGCAGAGGATGCAGCCCGCGAACTCAGCGCCAAGCACGGCATCAAAATAAAAATCGATTGGCGCACGCCGAATGACGAGGACGCGCAAAAGCAGGCGGAGATGATCGAACAACTTTTGCTCAGCAACACGGACGGAATCATCATCAGTTGTTCGGACGCAAATAAATTGACCGACGCCATCAATAAAGCGGCAAAGCAAGGGGTGCCGGTCGCGACGTTTTCCGGCGATGTGCCGCAAAGCAAACGCTTCGTTGCGCTTGGTATTGACGATTTCAAGTGCGGCGAGCAAACGATGGAAGAGTTGGCGAAAATGCTGAACGGCAAAGGTGTCGTTGCGGCGATTGATGGAAATCCAAATGCGGCAAATTTGCAGAAACGCGCGGCGGGTTTTCGCGCGGCCGCAAAGAAATATCCCGGCATCAAGCTGCTCGATGTTTTTTATCACAAGGAAACTCCGCAGGATGCCGTTGCGAAAATCGAACAAGTCATGCAAGCCAATCCAGACATCGCCGGGTGGGGTTTGCTCGGCGGTTGGCCACTTTTCACCGACAATGCATTGAAATGGAAACCCGGCACCGTGAAATGCGTTTGCGTCGATGCGTTGCCGCAACAGTTGAAATATGTGCGCAGCGGCCACGTTCCCCTGCTCTTGTCACAAGACGTTTACGGCTACGGCTATCGCGCCGTCGAACACGTCATCAACAAAGTGCATTTTAAAAAAGATCCCGCAAAAGTGATGGATGATTCGCCGCTCACGCCTGTGACCAAAGAAAATGTGGACGAGTTCGCGAAGAATTGGGAGAAGTGGCTGCCCAAGTGAACGGAAATCATTCCGAACTTTTGATTGAAGCCGCGCGTGAATTGTCCGCAAGAGTCTGGCACCTGAAGTTTGGCGCACCCGTCGCCCACGTTTACAATCCGCTGACTTACGCATGGAAAGCACACGAAGAATATTTGCGCCGCTTCGGCCACAGCCAGAAGCGCGTGATTTTTCTCGGCATGAATCCCGGTCCGTTCGGCATGATGCAAACAGGGATTCCGTTCGGAGAGATTGCCGCCGTGCGCGATTGGATGGGACTTCATGCAAAAATTGAAAAGTCGCGACACGAACATCCGAAGCGACCGATACTTGGTTTCGATTGTCCGCGCTCCGAAGTCAGTGGACGCCGCTTATGGAAACTTTTCGCAGAACGTTTTAGTTCCGCTAAAACATTTTTCGCTCATCATTTTGTCGTTAATTATTGCCCGCTCGCGTTTCTTGCCGAAAGCGGCGCAAATCTTACCCCCGACAAATTGCCCAAGGCTGAAAGCGAACGTCTTTTCAAAATTTGCGATGAACATCTGCGCCGGGTTCTTGAAATTCTCCAACCGGAATGGCTGATTGGCGTTGGCGGGTTCGCCGAAAAGCGCGCAAAACTCGTTGCCGAAAATTTCCCGGTTCGCATCGGTCAGATTCTTCATCCGAGTCCCGCAAGTCCGGCAGCCAATCGCGGTTGGTCTGAAGCTGCAACGAAGCAATTAGTTGCATTGAAAATCTGGAAGTAAACCATGAGGTGATTTCCGCGTCGTTTATGCGCCACCTCGACTCTATCGCTCCAGGTTGGCATTAGGCGTTTCCACAACCAGATGAAAATTCAGTGCTTCACTCCGGGCTTCCTGAGTTTGGGTTTCTGCTTTTTATGCTCGCTCCAATGCCGTGCTCTGAGCAGAATCAACTCGCACCACATTCCGAGCATTAAATTATGAGCATGTCCAGACGCAGTTTCGTAAACCGAACGACCATGGGTCTCTTGAGCGCCGCAACCTTGCAGCCTGCCCGCGGCGCTGAACCTGCGGAAAATGAGCGCGAGACTCCGCTGATTGTTTCCACATGGGCTTTTGGCAAGGCATCCAACGATGCGGCCTTAAAAGTTTTGCTCAAAGGCGGTTCGATTTTGGACGCTGTCGAGCAGGGCATTTGGGTGACGGAATCGGCCGGCGATTCCTCGGTCGGGTTGTCCGGAAGTCCCAACGCCGCCGGGGTGGTGCAACTTGATGCCTGCATCATGTCGGGTCCCGGCCAGAAGGCTGGTAGTGTGGCCGCCATCGAAGGCATTCTTCATCCCATCTCTGTCGCCCGGCGCGTGATGGAAAAGACTCCGCATGTGATGCTGGTTGGGGAAGGCGCGAGAATGTTTGCCCTGGAAGAAGGTTTGGAGTCAGTCGAAGTAAACTCGCGGGAACGAAATGAAGCCTGGCAAAAGCAGCGGGTCGCCCGGCGACCCAAACCGCCCGCGACCAAGCCGCAGAATCATGACACGCTCGCGCTGCTTGTGCTGGGAGCGGACGGCAACCTTGCCGGGGGTTGCTCGACCAGCGGGTTGGGGGGCAAATTGCCGGGACGGGTCGGCGATTCACCGATCATCGGCAGCGGCTTGTATG
>JBKJOA010000307.1:0-10676 GCA_046593365.1 Limisphaerales bacterium | reverse complement strand
TCACATCCTAAAAAACCATGATTCGGCAATTGGTGCGCGGTACAGGGTTCGAACCTGTGACCCCTACCGTGTCAAGGTAATGCTCTACCACTGAGCTAACCGCGCACAAACTTGCACGGCGGATAAACTGCCATTCTTCCAAATCTTGGCAAGCGCAGAATCAATTCAGGGATCAAGGGTCGATTCTTGTGAGTTGCCGCATCGTTTTTGGATTTGTTTAATGGCCCATTTTGCGTGTTCGGCAATCAGCGGTTCAATATCTACCGCAGCATGTTGCAGAGACGGTAAAGCTTCAGCATCTCCAATGTTTCCCAACGCAACACAGACATTTCGCAAAAATCCACGCCTCTTTGTTCTAAAAATGGGTGTTCCCAAAAACCGTTGGCGAAATCCGGCTTCATCCAGTGCCAGCAATTCAATCAGATCGGGCGCAGCCAAATCAGCTTTGGCGAAGGGCTTCATCATTTTTCCCGCTTGCGCAAACCGATTCCAGGGACACGCCGCAAGACAATCGTCACAACCGTAAATGCGATCGCCAATGGCGGAACGAAACTCAATCGGAATGGAGCCTTTGAGTTCGATGGTCAGGTACGAAATGCAACGGCGGGCGTCGAGTTGAAATGGGTCCGTGATGGCTCCCGTGGGACAAGCAACGATACAACGAATGCATGAACCACAGCGATTTTTCTCCGGCGCATCTGGTTCAAAGTCGAGAGTGGTAATGATTTCAGAAAGAAAAATCCAATTTCCAAAATCGCGGCTGATTAGATTCGTATGTTTGCCGACGAAGCCCACCCCGGCACGTTGGGCGAGGTCGCGTTCCAGCAAGGGGCCAGTATCAACATACCAAAGTGATCGCGAATTGGGGTTGATTTGGTTGACAAACTTAACCAGCGATTTCAGACGATCACTGATGACGTCGTGATAATCCAAATAGCGTGCGTAACGAGCAATTGTTCCAGCAAAACGTCTATTTTCGCCCAACGGTTTTAAATTTTCTGAAGTCTCACCACTGTAACTAACGGCCAGGCTGATCACGGTTTTTGCTTCGGCCAGAACGAGCTGTGGGTCAACCCGTTTATCGGCGTTGCGTTGCAAATAACCCATCTCGCCGTGGTGTTGTGATACGAGCCAATTCTGAAAATGGATGGCGTGATCGGGCGGACGAGCCGTGGTGAAACGACACGCATCAAAACCGAGTTCGCGAGATCTCTCTTGGACGGCTTTTTTCACCGGTGTCGAGTCGCAAGATAAAATTCGTGGCCGACGTGCTGCGCGACCTCCTTGACGGAACGGACCTCAGTATTCACCAGAATGTCCGCCTGGCGGTAAACCGGTTCGCGCTGAACGAGCAGCTCACGGATTTTCGCCTGCCGGTCCGCCGTTTGTAATAGTGGCCGATGGGTTTGATTTTGCACTCGCTGCCAAACTATTTGTGGTGGAGCCCAAAGGCAAACGACGAGCGCGTGTTCCTTCAAGCTGTTCAAGTTGGCTTCGATTGCGCCCAAACCCCCGCCCGTCGAAATCACCACCTGTTTGAGTGCGCCGATTTCCCGAAGAATCTCTTGTTCCAATTTTCGAAATGCCTCCTCGCCGTCCTGTTCGAAAATCTGGCCGACGGTCTTTCCGGCCCGCTGCTCGATCATTTCATCCGTATCGAGAAATCTGAACTGGAACTGATCCGCCACCAGCCTGCCAACTGATGATTTGCCGGTTCCCATGAAACCGATCAGAGCGATATTTTGGATGTTACGGGAATTGCTCAAGCGAAGGAATTAACGCAGAACTCTTTTAAGGGCGCACGCAGTTTTTATCCAAGCCTGTTGGATGCAAGGAACTCGCGCACGAACGGCCTGGATAATATTCAGCCGCAGGATTTCCAGGTTGACAGCAGGAAGCGCTTCGGGGATTTCAACTTCATCAATTCAACATGAAAATTCGCCAATTCATTTTTACCCTGCTGTTTTTGTTCAGTTTCATTTCCGTTGCGCACGCGAAAGACACGCCACTGGATCGTGCTCACTCCCACAACGATTACAACCATCGGCGTCCGCTGTTCGACGCACTCGACCATCGCTTTTGCAGCATCGAGGCCGACATTCATTTGACCAATGGGCAATTGCTCGTGGCGCACGACCTGAAGGATGTTCAACCCGACCGCTCCCTGGAAAAACTTTATCTCAAACCGCTTCTCGAACAGGTCCGAAAAAATGGCGGGCGCGTTTATCGCGACGGCCCGCCCGTCACACTTTTGATCGACGTGAAATCCGATGCGCCAACCACCTATGCCGCGTTGCGCGAAGTTTTGAAAAATTATTCCGAGATGCTCACGAAGTTTGACCACGAAAAAATTGAGACCAATGCGGTGACGGTAGTGGTAACCGGCAACCGCGCCCGTGAAATAATTGCGAAAGAAAAAAACCGCTTTGTGGCTTTAGACGGTCGCGCCGAAGATCTTGAATTGGAAAAACCGTCAAACTTAATTCCGTTGATCAGCGAGGACTGGAAAAAGTATTTTCAATGGAAGGGTGTTGGACCAATTCCAGTTGAAGAAAAGAATCGGTTGCGCGAGATCGTTGAGAAAACCCATCAGCAAGGTCGCCGACTCCGATTTTGGGGAACGCCCGACAAGCCGGAATTTTGGCGCGAGCTGTACGACGCCAACGTTGACTTAATTGGAACTGATGATTTGGACGGTCTGGATAAGTTCCTTCGCTCATCGCACTGAACGTTCTTGAGATTGAAAATTTGTGAAAAAACCTTTCGATTTAAAAAACTTCGCGATCATTTTTTCCGCGGTAATTTTTAATTCGCACGCAGCCACACATTTCGTTGCACCCGATGCTCCGACAGGAACTTCTGCCGGAGTGGTCTGCAAAAACGTAGCGTTGGCCCACACCACGCAATTGCTGCCGCTAAACAAAAAAGGGGAACTGGTTGGTAAAGGTGACGCAGCCAGGCAAATTGAGCAGACGCTCGAGAATTTATCGCAGGCCTTGCGCGCGGGGAAGTCAGGGCTGGATCGCGTGGTCAAAATAAATGTTTACGCTGCGGAAACGAGAGTGGTCCGTGAAGTGGAAAAGGCGTTTTCGAAAAAGTTCAAAAGCGGAACCAAGCCCGCCGTCAGTTTTGTAGTTGGGAGTTTGCCCCATGGCGATGCGCTCGTGGCGATGGACGCGGTGGCCGAAGGTGACAAGGCCGAAAACACGAAACGAACGAAGCGAATCCATGTTGCGTCGCTCGGCGACGATCCTTCCCTGGCTCAGATGAGCATTTTACCGAAAGGCGGAGCGGTTTACATTTCGGGGCAGGCGAAACCGGGCACGCTGGCGGAAGCAACCATAAAAACCTTGGAAAGTTTGCAGCAAACATTGACCTTCCTCGGCCTCAACAAATCGGATGTGGTGCAAATCAAAGCATTCATTCAACCCATGTCGGAGGTTGAAATTGCCAAAAAACAAATCGCCGATTTTTTTCGTGAAGAAACGATTCCACCACTCGTGTTTGTCGATTGGATCAGCCCGGCGCTTCCAATTGAAATCGAGTTGATTGCGGCTGCTCCGGAAAATCGCGACGCGCACGAATCCATCACCTACATCACCCCACCGGGCTTTCAGCCGTCGAACGTTTACAGCAAAGTGGCGCGCGTGAATTACGGAAAGCTGGTTTACATCTCGGGACTCTACGGAACGACGCCGGGAAACGCGGAGCAACAGGTTTTGGAAATTTTTGAATCGCTGCATCGCGCCGTCCAGGAAGCCGGCAGCAATTTTGATTCGCTGGCCAAGGCGACCTATTATGTTTCCGATGCCGAGGCGGGCGGTAAGCTCAATGAGCTGCGGCCAAAATTCTACAATCCGCATCGCCCCCCCGCAGCTTCAAAAGCAAAGGTCGCGGGCGTCGGATACGACGGCATGAGTGTTACTTTCGACATGATCGCTGTATCGGAAAAATAAAAAAATGCCAGCCTGAAAACCAAGGCTGGCATTGTGACAAATAGCGATTGGGAGATTTATTTTTTCAACCGGAAATATTGATTTCCAGAGGAAGCATTTTGCACGGCGTTCGTTTGGCCCACTGACGAAAGGTCCGTCCAGGTTATGGTCGGGTTCAAGTTTGTTGTTCCTTGCAAAATGGCGTTCGAATCCGTCCACGACAGGTTCACGTTGGACCCGGCGCGAATGATGTTAAGCACCAGAGGCGGATCGACAATATTGAAAGCAACCATGCCATTATTTCCATCCAACGCATAAACTCTGTTTCCGACCACAATGGTGTTACAGATCGCATTGGCGTTGGCAATCTGGTTGGAAGGAAAGTTATATTGCGAAATCAACATTGGAGTCGATGGGTCGGATATATCGTATAAAGCCACCGCATCGGGTCTCGTATTCACATTACCGATGAAATCCACACCTATCATCAACTTGTGCGTCGCATCCACCGCGACCCCGCCGAGAGTCGGCGAGGAATCAATCCCGGAGAGCAGTGTGCCGACCTGATTGGTATAAGTTGTATGAAACAACGGTGCGCCTTTGCGTTTTTCATAGACGGTGTTGTTCGTTCCGAATTGAATGCTGCGCCCAATGGAACCTCCACCCGCGGTGTCAGAGAACCACGAGTTCGTAAACGTGGTCATGCTGCTGTCGATCGGTTTCAACACGGCGGCGAAATTTCCCTCGAACGAATTTAAAGTAAGTTCGGTATTTATTCCGCTGCCTCGCGCCGCCATGACATCGCCCCAACGCAGGTTGATGCCCGGCGGCTGTCCGCTCGGATCGCCTTCATAGACCAGTATCGGAACCGTACTTGGTCCAGAGTTGGCCCAGCGAAACACGTGTAACATCTTGGTCGTATCACCAAAGGCGCCTCCCGATGCGTTAGGACTCACGCTACATATATAAATAGCTCCGTCGTCAGCCCCGGCGGCGGCGACCAGATCAATGGCATTTGCCCCAATCACCTCGGACGGACCCTCGTGGATCACACCTGTGGTATTTAAGGTATACAAATTCGCTCCCGTGGCGGCGTCCACGACCCATACGGTATAGGCGGTACTATTAGGTGGGCACCTGACCACGATCAATTGGTTCGAGGGCGAATTATAGGCGAAGGACCGCTCGTTAGGTGTATTGGCGCCACCGTTGGAAGTGACGTAGGGATAATTGACATCTCCAGCCGACGCAGCCCAAGCTTGGGCAAGGGTGTAGTTATCATTGGTTAACCCAATGCTGACATGCACTACCTGACTGGTAACTGACCCATTGATATTCGTCGCGATAACAAAATAGTCTCCCGCGGCACTGGGCTGCGCGTTAACAATGGGGTAGTTGTTTCCTCTCACTAAGGTATCTACCGGCGGATTTGTCCCCTTGAACCATTGGACGGTGGCAGGTTGATCAATTGCGACCCCCAAGGCACCGGTGGTGCCCTCGAGGATGCGCACGTTTTTCGGCTGGGAAAGAATTTTCGGAGGTGGAGTTACCCCACCTTCCAGAACGAAAGCCGAAACACCGTTATTGCCGTTAATGACAAACAAATAATTCGACCCAGTAAGTGGATTCGCGGCAAAGACGACTTGCCCAATAGCGTTCTGGTTCCCCTTATGATTTCCACTGTTCCCCCCGGACAAATTTTGGCGACTCAACAGAACTGCTTGCGACGGCTCGCTGAGATCATAATAGTCCAATGTATCCTGCGCGGACGCGCTATCACTTCCAACCGCACCCACGAAGTTGATGGCAGCCGCCAATTTCAGTGAGAAACTAAGTCCCACTGGACCGTTCGTAAAAAGAGGCAGACCGATATTTGCCAGGACCAGAGGGGAGAGTCCGCCGCCGGGGGTATAACTCATTTGGGCCAACGGCGCGCCAGCCGCCAAGTTATATCGTTTCTGCCAGAAAGTCGTGCCATTGCCAAATTGCAAACTGCGTCCGATGAACGTTCCATACGCTTCGGAACCGTAACTGCCCTGGATGTTTTGCAGAAGATAGCCGGTGGCCGTCCAGTTCGTCATCGTGCCGTCGGTAGGACGCAAGATGGCGGCAAACTTCGCGGAGTTCTGACTGTCCACAATGATTTCGGTGCTGAGTCCCGCGCCCCGCACCGCCAGGTTGTCGCCGAAGCGATACTGTTGGGTTCCAGTCAGGTCTTGGATTGGATTGGCCGTCGCGGCTGAAGAATTGGTGCCGAAGATGATTTGCGGAATGGTATTCGAACCCGTGTCAGCCCAACGATAAATCCTGAAGGAATTGTCTGTTGCCGCGTTAGCTGCGTAAACCGCGCCGTCGTCCGCGACTCCAATACCGCACAAGGTAAGATTTTGTCCACCGACGACACCGTTGGTTTTTAAAGTGTAGAGAAGAGTGCCTGTGTTCGCGTCAACCACAAAAACCGTTGGGATAGTTCCCGCGACACCTCGAACGACAAGCAACTGATTGGAGAGCGAATGATAAGCGATGGCGCGTTCTTTCGGAGTGGTGGTCGCTCCATTGGAGGTAATGTAATTAGTCGTCGCGCCCGAGGTCGTCGCGGGAACGCTCCAGATCGAACTCAGATGGAAAAAATCTGAAATGCTAACCACCGTTAAAGTGGAGTTGGCACTCGGAAGTGAACCGGCCGCGTTGCTCACAATGACCTTGTAAACCGTTCCTGAGTTGTTGGTCTGAACATTGGTTACATTGAGGAAATAAGTTGTCGCGCCAGGGATAGCGACGTTGTTGGAATACCACTGATAGTTTGTGATGGCGGTGATAGCAGTGACCTCAAAATGAGCCGTCTGGCCGACTGCTATGCGGGTAGAGGCCGGCAAGTCTTGCACGAAGACGGGCGGCCCGAGAGGAATAGAATCAATCGTGCTGGCCAGCAAACCATTGTTCACGACGTTCGCATACAGGCGTCCGCCGCCGAAATCCAAATACCCCATCGGCGCGGTGGCCTTGACGAAGTTTGGAATATAAGTGCGAGAAGCCAATATCGCTGGCGCTTTATTCGTTGGATCGGAAAAATTATAGAGCCACACACGCCCCCGTCCGCCATTGGCCGTTCCGCCGATTTGCTCCAGTCCCGCGAACAGTTGATTGACATTATCCACCGCGATTGCTGACAAATTTAACAATGGATCGTTGGCCGACGACGCCGTGTAGGTTGCGATGATTGTCGTTGCAAATGTAACCGGGTCAAAACCGAAAAAGTATAATGGCTTGCCGACTTGCTTCGTAAAAAAGGTGTTGCCTGATCCGAAAGCAATACCATCATTGAAGGATGCGATGGTTACTCCTGGATTATTGAGTTGATGAGAAGTAAAGTTGGTGCCATCCACTGTTGTGAAAAGAAAGATATTAGTGCCGGGTTGGCCAGATTGGACTGCCGATGACCCAATGATGATTTGGGTGTTGGGCCCGGCACCACGAACATCCATCGTCTGACCTAATCGTTCGGCCGGCGAAAGAACGTTCGTGAAGGCGACGGTAGGCGGTTCATTAAAGTTGGGCGCGTTTGTATTCGCCGTTGGCCAGCGATAAATTTTAAATGCATTCACAGTGCTGGTATTAATCTGATTTGCGACATACACCGCGCCGTCCTCAGCCACGCCCGCCGCCACAAAAGTTCCCACACCTCCACCGCCCACAATGCCGTTGGTGTTAAGCGCGCCAATGATATTTCCTGAGTCACGGTCGAGAATGTAGATCGCCGCATTAGTGGGTGTAGTGGTAGAACCGCCTGAGCCGGTATGCGTATCGACAAAAACAAGATTTCCAGAAATGGGATCGTAGGACAACCCACGCATGTTAAAGCCATTGGTAGAGATGGGAGCGGCGATGGAATCACCGGGCTGGATACCAAATCCACCCTGAGCGCTGATTTGAACATTGTTTCCGGTGGTCGGGCTGGTTCCAATGGAGTCACCCGGCTGGATGCTTCCATCGCCGCGAGAGCCAAAAGAATAAAGGGGGTTAAGGGTGAAGGTGGTTTGAGCATTCGCCGTTATCATCGACCATGCGAGCAGCAAATATACGGAGAGGAACAGGATTTTTTTCATAAAGTTTTAGGAAAGAGGCTAGCCGCTATGTTTTCAAATGGATTTGTTTGCGTCAATAACTTTGTTAGATTTTTTAGCTATTCCCTAGTATCCTGGTAACCTTAGTTATAATTGGAGTCGACAAAACACCAAAGAAAAACACCAAAAAAAATCAAGGCTTCACTTGACTTTTCCGAATCAGAATTGAACCTTGTTTTTCATTCAAACGTAAGTCTGGTCACAGCTTAGAGTTCGCAATATGAGTATGCGCAGCACTTCTTCAAAAGCATTTACCTTAATTGAACTACTCGTGGTGATTGCCATCATCGCGATTCTGGCGGCGTTGCTTTTGCCGACCTTGAGCAAAGCGAAAGAAAAGGCGAACAAAATTTCCTGCCTGAACAACTGCAAACAAATGGGCCTGGGCCAGCAGATGTTTGCCGACGATTCGGCCAACGGGAACAACCTCTTCACCCCGCCCTTTGCTCCCAGAGGTAGTCTTACAGGCACGATGGTTAACGGAGGCTCCGATCTTTCTCTCGGCGTCCAAGCGCAAATGGCTGACGACGATCTGAACTGGCTCTATGGGCTTGGCGGGGACCAACCCAGCTATGTGAAGACGTTAAGAACATTTCTGTGCCCCACCACCAAGAATGCCATTGATCCTACTAAATTTGATCCCGTGAATCCGAAGGGGACCTTGGATATCTACAAGCTATTGGTTCACTTACGGAACAAAGCAACAGACAAGAATTCCACGAACGGGCACAGCTATGAGGTCTTTGGTTTTTGGCACCAGTACAAAAACACGGCTGGATTTCCTCGAAAAACACTTAACAGCGTTCAACGACATGTGAACAGCTTCACTTCAAATCCAAAGATCCTTAATACGGTTTCGGGACCGTCACAAATCTTCACCATCATGGACAGGCTGCAACCTCATGCTCCGTATAAAGAAAACGCACCCAATCCTTCCGATGGTCACGGCCTTGATGGAGCCAATGCGGTCTTCGTGGACGGACATGGTGAATTCATTTCCAGAAGAAGGTGGTATGACGCCTATCACGCTTCCGAAGACGACAGCGACCTGAACAACGGTGTCGTCATCCCGTAATTCACGAAGCGAATTGAAGTCGCCATACCTTTTAAATCAATTCTGACATTTCCAACATTCAGAGAACTCAGTTTCTCATTTCACATTTGAAAGGTGACTTCGTTTGGTCTGAGTTTTGTGAATTCTCTTGGTGTCTTTGGTCTCTCCAATGGTCTGCCAATTCGGAAATTGGAGGTACGACCTCCGTGATGACTTTGTTTCCTAAATACTGAATGTAATGTTCGACCGCATCTTTCAGAGTTTTTTCGCGAACTTCCACTTCAACCGTTCGACGAACGAAGAAATTTCGGAATTAGCAATGACAAGGTTCTGATTATAGCGATTGCCAATCGTCCTCTTTCTAAAATTTGCTTGTCAATGTTCCGGGCGAATTCCAGCGCCTCTTTTTCGGTTGGAAAATATTGCCGTGTATCGAATCCTCAATGTTTAGAACGAGCCGAAACTTCGTCATACGGCTTTCCGTTTCGTTCACGGCGATAGATTTGAGGAAGCTTCTTCAGAATTGGAGGCGTCTTTTTCATGGTTGTTTCGGCTGACAGGTATGGGTCTGCCCACCTACTGTCAACGGTTTGTCAGCGGGATTTTGAGGTTTTGGAAATATAAAAACCTCAAGGGAGTCAGGGAACCATTGATTCTATTGGCGGAAGGGAGAGGATTCGAACCTCCGCATGGATTGCTCCATGTTCTGATTTCGAGTCAGATGCCTTTAACCACTCAGCCACCCTTCCCGCCAGTGATGGAAATTCTTACTGCAATTTCATCGAGGCTGCAAATTTATTCCCTCAATTCTCACTTGCGAACGCGAACGAGCGTTTTCACTGTGCGGTTTCCCACCGCCATGGATCGAAATAATTCGGGCAATTCACTCAACGCACATTCGCCATCAACAAAATCCCTGGAGCGAACCACCCCGGCTTCAATCAATTCCAACGCGCGACGAATGGTTCTTGGAGTGTGATGAAAGCTGGCGAGCAAAGTGAGGTTTGAATAATGAATCAGCGACGGGTCAAGTGAAATAGTTGTTCCCGCCGGACAGCCGCCAAAGAAATTCACTGTGCCGCCTTTGCGAACCAGTTTTACCGCTGCTTTCCATGTTTCAGGTTTTCCCACCGCTTCAATCACCACGTCGAAATTGTTTTCAATTTTTTGCGTGGAATCGAAAACGACCTGGGCACCCAAGTTTTTCGCAGTCTGCAATCGCTTTTCGCCGCGACCGATAACTGTAATGTTGCAACCAAGATTTTTCGATAGAGCAACGAACATCAAACCGATCGGCCCAGCGCCAATGACCAAAACAGTTTGTCCCTCGCGCAATTTTGAGTCTTCAATCCCTTGCACGACACAGGCCAACGGTTCGGTCAAAGCAGCGTCGCGAAAATCAGTTTCGGGCTTTAATCGCAGTAGATTCTTCTCAACGAGTCTGCTTGGGACGACAATCGATTCCGCGTAAGCCCCGTTAAGAAAAAGCAAATCGTCACAAAGATTTTCCTGCTGATTTTTACAGAAGAAACATATTCCGCACGGCGCGGAATTCGCGACGAC
>JBKJOA010000484.1:0-10003 GCA_046593365.1 Limisphaerales bacterium | reverse complement strand
GCGTCTGGTAATGCGATACGGCATGGCCACGGCGCGTAACCGGAGATTCAGCGTAGCTGTTCGCTGCGAGAGCGGTCGAGGTGAGAAGGCCAACGAGAAACAAATTAGATATTTTCACGGGCGTTATAATGACTAAAAACAGGCCATTGTCAACTTAAAGTTAAGCGCAAAAGCCCAAAAATAGGACACAAACTCAGTGATCGCTTGTTTCCGCAAATGGTTGGCCACTTTGCCCTGTTGCTGTTGCCGAAGCTGCGCCAGCAATCATGCAACGCCTCCAATGAAGTGGCGATGAATTCTTTCTCTTTTTTACCCGAGCGGGTTGATGTGATACAGGTCGGCCTTGCGATCGGAACGATCAAAGCCAATGACCATGTCAAAGGGATGTGATGTGTTCATGTTGATTTGATTTTGATTTACGAACGAAACTTTCCGCTGGGATTAGGCTGTAGACAAACAACGAATGCAGATGAGGCCGTTGATATGGCTTGATCTTGTCAAGCAAGCAGTGCTCGTGCTTTGCCAAAAGTTTCATCGCTTTCGGTTTTTGCTCACCGCAGTTTTTCTGAGTCAGAGGCAGAAACGCTTTTTCCTGCGGTTGATCAATGCTGAGATACGGGAGTCCACTCGCGGCGGCTCACGCCGTGCGCGAAGTTATCCACCTGCCTCGGTCCGATGCGGCGCTGGTTTTTACACTAAGCTCAAGGATCGGATGGGTTACCGCCTTTAACGACCCACGCCGTGCGCGCCGCACCTCCGCGCTGTCATTGGGCGCGATGGAAAGGGCGATGGAATCATTATGGACATCCAGCCGGACATATTGGATAACGTTCATGTGTCTGCTTTCCTTTCTTTGTTTGTGTTAATGACCAACAAATGTGGCTCGGCTCTCCGGCACACGCCGACGCGCAACTCACGTTCCTGGAAAGCAGA
This sequence comes from Limisphaerales bacterium, assembly GCA_046593365.1. Lineage (GTDB taxonomy): Bacteria > Verrucomicrobiota > Verrucomicrobiia > Limisphaerales > CANJXF01 > CANJXF01. The sequence goes on along the minus strand of JBKJOA010000484.1, from coordinate 9,070 downwards.
CAGCCTTGGCTCAAACATCGCCAGCCATACTGACTAGGCTTCTTATGCGTCACATTCTGAACAACATTGCGTCATTTGCATTTTTGATCGGAGTCGCGCCCGTGTTCCTTGCGCGTACTTGGCGCGCTCGTCGGGTAGCGATTATTTTTGGTGCGGTTTCTGTTGGACTGGGCGTTTATTTCGTTTTGGGCGATTCTGGAGAGCCAGATTCCATCCAAAGTCTTCGACGGATTGGAATTCCGATTGTCAGCGCCATAGCCGTTGCTTTCTTTTCTCTCATTGTCACTTTCCGTTTGGATCGGAAGCATGAAACCAAAGCTATATGCCGCCCGCCGATGATCCCGTAACGCCGCACCTCCGCGCAGTCACTGGGCGCAATGGAAATGGCGATGGAATCATTGTGGACATCCAGCCCGACATATTGGATAACGTTCATGTGTCTGCTTTCCTTTCTTTGTTTGTGTTAACGACCAACAAATGTGGCTCGGCTCTCCGGCACACGCCGACGCGCAACTCACGTTCCTGGAAAGCAGACTCGCTTGGCTCAAATACCGCCCAGCCATACTGACTAGCATGACAGAGCCACGCCTTAGCCAGAGTGGCTGGATGAAGCAGACGATTGAGGAGTCTATCATCACTTCGTTGCAGAAGCGGATCTCCCAAGAGAACTTGCTTGATGAGCAGTGGTTACAGTTCAAGGACAAGATGCAAGACGGTGACGAACTTTGGTATTTTCGGACGCCTCAAAAAACTTGGACGGAGTTCTTTCCTCGATGCGGGATGGAAGGCTATGCTCTTGTTCGAGGCGACAGGATTGTTGCGGAGATTTTTACATCGATGAGTTGACGACTATGCGCTGCATCTACCATGCGCTATCCCACTTCCACTTCAGCATCATCATCGTCTTGGCTCGAACTTTTCGAGCGAGCCGCACCCTTGTCAGGTGACCCTTTTGCCGCACTTTCAACTGGTCTTCCGTCCACTCAATTTTTTCCAATTCTTCCTCAATCCCCCTGTTGAGTTGTCTTCGCCTTTTTCCAGAAACAGCTCCCGATCTTTGCCATCCCCGAATCAGGACTGACCCCTTGCCGAAAAAACGGCAGGAGATTTGTGTGGTTTGATTCTGTTGCGCTGCCTGTTCGTTCTTGCGTTGAACATTCAAGTTGCTGAATCTACCGCCCAAATTTATGGCTAAAAAAGCGCTGATTACCGGCATTACCGGCCAGGACGGTTCCTACCTCGCGGAGTTGCTGCTCTCGAAAGGTTACGAAGTTCACGGAATCATCCGGCGCGCGAGCACGTTCAACACGGGGCGGCTTGATCCCATTTATGCGGACCCGCATTCCGGCCGGACGCGACTCATCCTGCATTACGGCGATTTGAGTGATGCGAGCGGTTTGTCGCGTTTGATTGGGAAAATTCAGCCGGAAGAAATTTATAATCTGGCGGCGCAAAGCCATGTGCGGGTGAGCTTCGACGCGCCGGAATACACGACTGACGTGACGGCCACGGGGACGGTTCGTCTGCTCGAAGCGATTCGCGAAACGGGAATTCAACCGCGTTTTTACCAGGCTTCATCGAGCGAGATGTACGGGCTGGTCCAGGAAGTTCCTCAGACGGAAAAGACTCCGTTTTATCCACGCAGCCCGTATGGCTGCGCCAAGGTTTATTCGTATTGGATTACGGTGAATTATCGTGAGTCCTACAATCTTCACGCGAGCAACGGAATCTTGTTCAACCACGAATCGCCACGCCGCGGTGAAACGTTTGTTACGAGAAAAATCACCCGCGCTCTCGCTCATATCAAAGCCGGGTTGCAGGAGAAACTCTTTCTCGGAAATCTCGATGCGAAACGCGATTGGGGTTACGCCAAGGAGTATGTGGAAGCGATGTGGCTGATGTTGCAACAGGAGAAGCCCGATGATTACGTCATTGCCACAAACGAAACGCATTCCATCCGCGAATTTCTTGACGTTGCTTTCGACCACGCGGGATTGGAATGGAATAAATACGTGGAAATTGATCCGCGCTATTATCGCCCGGCGGAAGTCGAGTTGTTAATCGGCGATTACAGCAAAGCCAAACGACAGCTTGGCTGGGTGCCTAAAACTAATTTTGTTGAGCTGGTCAAGTTGATGGTCGATGCCGACATCAAACTCCTTAAAGATTATCGTGAAGGACGCGCGCGGGTCGTCGGCTAAGCAGAGCAAAGGATTACCGCGAAACAGGTCTGCGCCAATGAACTAGAATAAACTGTTCACCGCAGTTCCCAAGACACTGAGCGGACCGGTATCTTCGAGACTTTCGGTGGCCTTATCTAGTTTTTGAAGCGAGAGCTTCACATTTTTCAACAGACTTTCGTCGTTGACGAGTTGACCGACTGACCCCTGGCCCCGATTAATTTTTTCTAAAATCTCTTTCAGGTTCGTCATGGCGGTGGCTGTTTCGTTGTAAAGTTTTTCGTCTTTGGCGAGCTTTCCTAGAGTGCCATGACCGGCGTTGATTTCATCGACGAGTGTTCTCGCCTGGCCGATGGTCAATTTGATTTCTGCCGTTGTGGTTTGAAGATTTGAAACAGTGGTGAGCGCGGAGGCATACAACGTTTCATCGTTGATCAATTTACCGATCGTTCCTTTGCCTTCCGCGATTTGGGAGGAAATGGTCTGCATGTTTCCCAGGATGGCGGACAACTTTGGCCCGTCATTTTTCAAGAAGTCTGTGAATGTAGCGAGCAAGTTATCGATCTTATCGCCGGTGAAACTCGCGGTCAGGTTTTGAACATTGCTGGCGACTTTATCGAGCTTGGCCATCATGGCGCTGAGATCGGGCTGTTCGGCGGTTTGCAGATATGCGCCATCGCCCGCCTTGAGACCCGCAGAGGTGCCGAAGTCGAGCGAGACAAAATTTTCGCCCATCAATCCGGTAAACTTGATCGTTGCCTTGCTGTCGGTCCTCACGTCAGCATCGCGGTCGAGCTTCATCGTCACATTCACCTGGTTATTGGTGAGTTGGATTTTTTCAACCTGGCCCACCTGCACTCCCGCGAGCTTGACCCGATCCCCGACTTTCAGTTCCTGGATGTTCTTAAAAAGTCCGTGGACGCGATCACCTTTTTTCAAAAAGGCGGCGCCACCGAGCATTTCAAGAATGATAACTGCGGTGATCAATGCGAGGGCAAAAAATATTCCAAGTCGTGTTTCGAGTGTATTTTTCATAGCGTGTTTAGGTTCGTACGAGCGTCAGTTCAGCGTGAATAAATCTTTTAATCAACGGATCGGAGTGCTGTTTCACTTCGTCCGGCGTTCCGATAAATAAAATTCTGCCTTCGTTAATAATGGCAATCCGGTCGGCCACTCCGAAGGCCAGATCGCGATCATGCGAAACGACAATGGATGTGACTTGCGTGCGATTCTTCAGATTCAAAATTTCCTCGGCAATCGTCACGGCCATCAACGGATCCAGCTCGCTGGTCGGTTCGTCATATAAGATTAGCTGCGGCTCGATCACTAAAGCGCGGGCAAGGGCCACGCGCTTTTTCATCCCGCCGGATAATTCGCCCGGGGAACGATTTTCGAGTCCTTTTAATCCTACCACTTCCAGGCTTTCCGCCACGACTCGAGTGATTTCCTTCGGTGGTTTCAACCGGTGTTCTGTCAAATAAAGCCCAACGTTTTCGCCAACCGTCAAGGAGTTGAGCAGCGCGCCCGACTGAAACACCATCGCCATGCGAAATCGATCCATGACACCCGGTTTTTGGATCGGTTCGCCTTCAATGAGAATTTCGCCTTCGTCGGGAATTTCCAGACCGATGATATGCTTGAGCAAAACACTTTTGCCGCTGCCGCTCGGGCCCATGATAACGAAAATCTCGCTGCGCTGGACTTCAAAATCCAATCCATTGAGCACGGGCACTCCGTCAAAACTTTTGCGCAAGCCACGCACTTGCACACTCACGCTCTGAGAATTTCTTGGTTGGTCGCTCATCGTCAAAAATTAATCAGGATTCGGGTCAGGAAATAATCAAGAATCAAAATCAGGACGATGGAATTGACCACGGCCTTGGTGACGGAGCGTCCGATTCCGCGCGGGCCACCGATGGTTTGCAATCCTTGATGGCACGAAACGACTCCAATAATCAGTGCGAAGACAAAACTTTTAATCAAGCCGTTGGCGACATCAGCGACATCGACCACTTGTCGCAAATTACTGAAATAAGCCTCGAAGCTGACAGAGATCATCTCGTTATAAGCGGAAACCAACGCGCCGCCAAACCATCCAACCATGATTGAAAAAATGACCAACAGCGGAAGCGCACAGGCGATGGCCAGAATTCGCGGCAATACGAGGTATTGAATCGGATTGATATTCATGGTGCGGAGCGCATCTATTTCCTGATAAGTGCGCATCGAGCCGATTTCTGCAGCCATCGAGGAACCAATTCGGCCTGCAATCAAAATGGCCATCATCACCGGCCCCAGTTCTTTTGCCATCGAAACTCCCACCATTCCGCCAATGACATTGCCGAGTCCGCGTTGCACCAGGACAGAACCGGCTTGCAACGCCAGCACGCCGCCGATGAACAGGGAAAGAATGCAGGCCATCAAGAGACTGGCGTTTCCAATTTCAAAAAGTTGATCAAGCGTTTTCTGTCGTTGTCGCCACGCAAAGGGCAATGCCTGAAGCGTGCGCCAGAAAAGAAGCAGCATTTCTCCAATGTCCTGAAACATAGTTTAGAGTTTCATTCTGAACGACAAAATTGGCAATTCACAAATTGTTTTCCTTCAAGGTTTTCCCAAGGGCGCGACTGCCTGATTTTCTCTACCAAACGGGATGTAAAAAACTCGCCAGCGCTTCCGCTCCGCCGTCGATTCATGCTGGATCATTCCAAAAAAGACCGAGGTTTTTTTTGTGGAAGCAGTGAGGTCGCGGCGATAGAGATTCCAAAAGAGCGACTGGCAGGAGGCCTGGGTTTTGGCATTATTCTCTGAACGCCAAATGGACCAGAGTGGTGAATAATCGCGCTCCACACTCTTGTTCGTCGGCAAAAAGGGTTCAAGCAAAGATAAAATTTGCAGCCGCTGTTTGCCTTCCATATCGCGCCGAAAGGTGTAGAACGGCCAGAAATCGACGCGGTGCATTTGATCGCCAGTTTCTAAATTTCTTTGAATGAGGTCGGAGTAAAGAAAGAACAGGATACGCGTCCGCTCTCGTTCCAGAGGCGGCGAAAAGAGTCGGTTGTATTTGTAAACGGGCCAGAGATAAAACCTGCTTTGCAGATTGGTCGTGCCCGCCTGACTGAAAAAAGGCCAGACGCGTGAGGTGTTTTTGCCTTCGCCCTGAGCGAAAACGATGAAAGGCCAGGGGCAGCCGATTTCATGATATTTTTTCTCGCGATCATCCACAATCGTCAGACCCAATGGCCACGGCGCAGTCCATGAGTCGCGTTGTGGAGAATGCATCGTGGTAAAGAGCGGTAGAACAGAAAGTTCCCGAACTGGAGTTTCGGTGCCGATACCAATAGTGTTCTTCAAAAAAATTGGCCAGAGCACAAAGAGCTTATCGTAGCCGCCCACAACTTCGATTTTGTCATATTTGTTCGCACGCCGGGCCAGGTCTTTATGCTCCGTTCCGACGAGCGGCCAAAACTGCCATCCGCGCATTCCATCGCCGCGTCGCAAATGAAAAACGGGATATAGATAGTTCGAAGTGACAACATCTTTTTTGACCGTCCTGACATAAAATGGGAACGCCACAAAATAAATTTCATCGCGAAACAAACGGTTTTTTAATGTGCCGTACAACGGAAAAACCGCCGTGTAATTGAATTCGGGAATTTCCGAACGTTGCTGAAAATAAATTGGGAAAAGGGTAAATCGACGTTTCTGATTTTCCTCCTGTGTTTTTCCGCCGGCAAACGCGAACAGTTGCAGAATTTGGAATCGATACTCCCCACCGAACCGGTCGTAAGTGAGAAGTGGATATAAAATGTCGATCTCTTCGGCTTCGACCTCTGGATCGCAGGTGCGGGAAAAAAGCGGCGGAACCGCAATTTGCCGTTGCGATTCTTTTTCTTCAAAATAAAAAAAAGGGCCAGCAGCCTCGGTTCGTTTCCCCGGTGCCAGCGTCAGGGAAAATTCATCGTAGAGCGGCCCAATGGACCAATCCGCTCTACTTCCAAACGAGAAGCAAACGCAGAGGATGCAGATGGCGATTCGAACGATATACATTCTAGTTCAGTTCAATTCGCGAATAGTAGAAGGGACGGGAAAAGCGTCAAGTCCGCCCAGGAAACATTTTCGATCCGCACACGTTATCGAAATCAATCTGTCATGAAATTTCACCCGCTGACATTAACCCGAACTCCGAAGTTGAAACGCCCTAGAGAACGAAGATGGGGAGCGCACGCCTCTGGCGTGTGGTTTTCGGCGTCGCGCCGAAAACTTCGTTCCACATTATTTTTCTTGGAAACACCGGAAAGTTAGTTTGACGAAAGTTCGGACGCGACGTCCGAACTCGCACGCGGGACGCGCTCTCTCCCGTTTCAACTTCGGACTTCAGGTTAACACTTCTATGGCGGAGCCAACGATTTGAAAGACCTCCTCCTTCGGCCGCGATTGATGGGTGTCCATTGGTGTTATTCGTGGTTGAAAACATCCGTTCAAAAATGGGTGAAGGCGTCGTTGCTCAAAATGATTTGGTCAGGCAGTTCGACCCAGAGAATTTCTCCCACGCGACTGACAAAGATAAAAGCTTCATAGCGATCGAACAATTTCGCGCGCAGCCGATAGACACGGACTTTGGAATGGCCAAAACGCATCGTATCATTGTTTGCCTCCCATTTGATCGGCAGCGACGCTGCTGTTCTGTTGGTTTTTGCCGGATCGCCCAACCCGAGATTTCCCATGCTGCCGAGTATGCCGAGAGCAAGGGGACCGCCGAACTCGCGCAAGAGAATCTGCGGGTTGCGCAGGTCGGCGAAGGTGAAAGTTTGTTCCCAACGCTCAACGGCACCATCGATGGTGAAGCGCGCTTTTTGATCGGCAGCGGTGGCGTGAAGTTCCCACGAGTCAGGACGCATGTTGGCGCGGATGGTGAATTCTTCCCAGGATCGGTCGATCGCGAGTTTCAGGTTTAGATCGAAGCGCAGACGGTTCGTTGTCCCGCTCAGAGTGGCATTGCCTTCGAGATCGAGGTTGTAACTGGTCGGTTGCTCAACCATTCCTTCCGGGTGGAATTCGTCGGGTAAATTTTTACTCGCCAGAGTCCCTACGCTCGCGGCCCAGCGGCAAAAGCCAATTTTTTTTCCGTGATAATAAATTTCCAACGAAGAGGCGTCAGGCGCGGTGAGAACTTTGTTCCAAACCGTCTCAATGGAAACGCTACTGCCAACCTGTTTGTGTCCGCCGAATTCGGAGCGCCACAAAAGAAAGTTCATGGTCAGCCAAAAAAGCGTGATCAACAGAAAAAAGAGGCGCGGGAGCATGGGCGATCATTGCGTGGCTGAAGGGATGGACAGCGTTTGGCCCACTTTCAAGCGGCGCGGATCAACCTTTGGATTGGCCGCAAGGAAGACGTTCAGTTTGATGTTATATTTGGTCGCGACGGAGGCGACTGTTTCGCCCGCTTTCACAACGTGAGTTTTTGGCTGATTGGAAACGTTTCGCGGTGTGCGCGTTTCCGCGTTGGTCGTATGGGTTGGAACTGCGGCAAGGGAAACAGGTGCTGGCGCGACGTAAGACGAAGCAGAATTGCCCGCCGGAATGGTCGTTCGTGCCGAAAGCTGTAGTTGCAGCCCTTCAATTTGCCGTTTCAGCAAAAGATTTTCTGCGGTGAGTCGCTCAAGATCGTGCTGCATTCCCTGATTTACCGGGGCGAGAAATTCGTTTTTCACGAGCTCGGTTTTGCAAACGCGAATCTGACCCTTAGCCTGGTCGGCGTATGAGGAATTGGGTCGGAGGCGAAGATGTTCTTCGAAGTGATAGATCGCGGCGGCGTAGTTGGTGAGTTGATTTTCGTTCAATAAACCGAGCTCAAAATGAGCCGAAGCCGAGTCGGGATTTGTGCGTAACGCTTTGGAAAATTCCACGACGGCTCCTTTGTAATCCTGGCTGGCCCTCCGGCTGCATCCGCTCAAATAATTGGCATCTTTCTGCTCGTCCAACGCGCTATCGGGGCCTGAATCACAACCGGTGACGCTCAACAGCAGAATTAAAATGAGGCAACGTGATGCCTGTAAAATCATGCGCAAAAAAGTAATGGAACAGGCCGCCTTGAGCAAGGAAGCGATTGAAGAACCCTTCACGTTGCGGGAATAAAACGTTGAAAGAGCAGCGCTGTAAAAAAAAGTGAGAGGAAGACCACACTGGTGACTGGATCCGCACTGCCCACAGCCAGCCAGTCCACGAGGGTAATGCCCGCGAGCAGTTGGGAAACCGTCAAGCCGATATTGCTCTGCGGTTTCCAAAAGGTGTGTCGCAAACACCAAAGAATCCAGACGGCGAAGGCGAAGGAAATCAGAAAGGCAGCCCGCTGATGCGCATCGGAATTGACCAGCAGCGCGAGAATGATGGGTGCCGCGAGAAAATAGCAGGGCCAATTCTGAATCGCGCTGCGGTTCGATTCCCTGCGCGCCAGATAACTCAGGCCCACGATGTAAAAAGCCAAGGCCAGAGCGCTCCAGAGGGCAAGGCCATTGACCCCTTCAGCCGTAGTGGAAGCTGCGATCAAGTAGAGAAAAAATCGACAGCCAGCCATCAAGATTGGAGAGATGGCGATGGCTTTGTGGATGGCGTCGTAGAGAATAATACTGATGACCAACAGCAAAGTAAGAATGGCGGTGGTCGTTCCCATCCAGACCAAAGTTCCAGAACCGACGGTCAACAAAATAAATCCACAGACCCAGACAGTGCGTTCACTGATGGCGCCGGAAGGAATCGGACGTTCCCGCCGATGTTGGCGATCAAAATTGGCGTCGAACGCATCATTCAAAAACATGCCGCCGAGATAGAGAAAGGTTGCGCCAAGGCACAGCCAGATGAGACGCGGAAATTCACCCCCCCCGCCCAGCACC
>JBKJOA010000064.1:0-2952 GCA_046593365.1 Limisphaerales bacterium | reverse complement strand
TTCGGTTCAGCGGTATTCTCCTGAGTTTATCTTTGCCATTGGGATACTTCGAAATACTATTATGCGTAAGTTCGCCCTCTGAAAAATCACAACTCATGCTCATGCACTGGATCGCATCGGAAAAGGATGCTGTAGAAGACGCGGGAGAATCGCCATGCCTAATCGACGGGCAGTCTTTCCACCCCATTTTCGGACTCCTCATTCTGAACTTTGCCGAAGTCCCCTAAACTTGAGAATCAGGATGAAAATTCAATTCACTTCTGCGCTGGTCGCCGCGTTGATGGCGCTGAACAACTCTGCGCTGGCCACCAACCGCGTGACCCTACATGTCGCGCCTGCCGGTAACGATGCCTGGTCCGGAATGCTGGCCACATCCAACGCAACGCGCACCGATGGCCCGGTGTCGAGTCTCAACGGCGCCGTCGTTCGCATTCGCGAACTGCGTGCCAAAAGTAAGGATCGCCCCGCCGCACTCGCGCTAATCCAAGCTGGCGAATACCCGATCACCACCCCGCTTGTTCTGACTTCGGCGGACAGCGGCATTAGTTTTGAAGCCGCGACCGGGGCGCGGCCAGTGTTCAACGGTGGGCACCGTATCGCGGGTTGGCACCGCGGTGCGGATGGGGTATGGATCGCGAAGGTTTCGGAAGTAGCTGCGGGGCGCTGGTATTTCGAGCAACTCTGGGTGAACGGTCGACGAGCCACCCGCGCGCGCAGTCCGAACGAGTTTTATTACTATATGACCGGCAAGGTTCCACGCGTGACAGACCCGCTAACGGGCCAATCCGCCGATCTCAGCAGCCGCGCGTTCAAGGCGAGAGCAGAGGATGTTCAGCCACTGACCAACCTCTTGAAGAACCACCTGAATGACGTGACGGTGGTGGTCTATCATTCTTGGGAAATCTCGCGGCACCGGCTGGCGGCGTTTGATCCCGCGACCACCACGGTCATCACCACAGGCGGCGCGCCGTGGGCGTTTATGCAATGGGGCGTGAGCCAGCGGTATCATCTCGAAAATTATCGTGAGGCACTCGATGAGCCTGGCGAATGGTTTCTCGACCAGAACGGCACGCTCTTCTACTTCCCACTGCCCGGCGAGGACATGACGAAGGCCGAAGTCTTTGCACCGGTCGCCGAGCAATTCGTGCTGCTCAAGGGCGAACCGGAGAAAGGTCGGTTTATCGAGGATGTTTCCTTCAAAGGCCTCGCGTTTCGCCACGGGCAATACGTGCTTCCGCCCGGCGGTCACGGTGACCCACAGGCGGCGGTTTCCATTCCCGCCGTGTTCGAGGCCGACGGCGCGCGGCGCGTATTAGTGGAGGATTGCGAATTTGGCCACGTCGGCCTCTACGGCGTGTGGTTCCGCCGAGGTTGCCGCGATTGCCGACTCGTGCATTCATACCTTCACGATCTTGGCGCGGGAGGCGTGCGCATCGGCGAGGGGCGGATCGCTACCAACAAAGCAGAGCGCACGAGTCATGTCGTCGTGGACAACAACATTATCCAGGGTGGAGGATATATCCACATGGGTGCCATCGGCGTGTGGATCGGGCAGAGCGGAAACAATCAGATCACCCACAATGACATTGGCGGCTTCTGCTACACGGGCGTGTCGGTCGGGTGGACGTGGGGCTATGGTCCAAGCCTTGCGCAAAGAAATAGAATTGATTTCAATCACATCCATCACCTGGGTCGCGGCGTGCTGAGTGATATGGGCGGGGTTTACACGCTTGGTCCTTCCGAGGGCACGACCGTGAATCATAACGTCATCCACGACGTTTGGTCCTACGATGGCTATGGCCGGGGCGGTTGGGGCCTTTATAACGACGAAGGCAGCACGCACATCGAACTGGCGAGCAACCTTGTCTATCGCGTAAAGACCGGCACCTACCACCAGCACTATGGCCGGGAGAACACCGTGCGTAACAACATTCTCGCGTTCAGCGAAGATGGCCAACTCCAACGCTCGCGGGTCGAAGGGCATGTTTCGTTCAGCTTTAGCAACAATCTTGTGGTCTGGAATGGCGGGCGGCTCTTTGAGGGCAGTTGGAAGGACACCAATGTCATCGTCGCGAGTAATCTTTACTGGAACACGAGCGGCGAGCCGGTAAAGTTAGCCGGTCTGGATCTCAATGAATGGCAGAAGCTCGGCAAGGACGCCGGATCGGTGATCGCTGATCCGCTTTTCGTCAACGCCGCGCAATCTGACTTCCGCCTGCGCGATGCTTCCCCCGCTGCGAAGATTGGTTTTAAGACCTTCGATCTTACGAAAGCCGGGGTTTACGGCACCACCGCCTGGCAGCAACTCGCCGCGGCGACGACCTATCCACAGGTGAAGTTCGCCCCACCTCCTCCGCCACCTCCACCGTTGCAACTGAAGGATGATTTTGAAGACACCTCCGTTGGCAGTCTGCCTGCCGAGTCACAAGTAAGCGTAGATGGCAAAGGAGATTCGCTCGCGGTCACGGACGAGATTGCAACTGGCGGAAAGCACAGCTTGAAGTTTCAGGACGCGCCCGGTCTCCAGCACATGTTCAATCCGCACCTTTATTACCTTCCACGACATCACGATGGCCTTAGCCGTTGCGCGTTCGATCTTCTTATCGAACCTGAGACCATGATGTATCACGAGTGGCGCGACAGTGCCTCGCCCTATCGGGTCGGCCCAAGCTTCTGGATACGCAACGGAAAGCTCTCTGCGGGTGGGAAGGAATTGCTGACCATTCCTTCCGGCCAATGGGTTCACTTCGAAGTTGCCGCTCCACTCGGCGAAAAAAAAGACAACACTTGGAATCTTTCCGTCACCACGCTTGGCCAACCCACCCAAGTCTTCAGCAAGCTTGGGAATGGAAGCACCGATTGGAAGCACCTCGACTGGCTTGGCTTCGTCAGCCAGGCCGATACAAAGACCGTTTTCCACTTGGATAATTTGAAACTAACGAATCAAGCACG
>JBKJOA010000308.1:0-7095 GCA_046593365.1 Limisphaerales bacterium | reverse complement strand
CAACGCTGCCCCAGATTAGGGCGAGACTTCAGGTTCGGCTGATCCACCGGGTGGGTCAATGTCCGTGGTGCCAAACGCGCTTTGATACCTCGTGACACTTAACTTAGTATTGTTAGCTACTATTTTTTACCGACCCGGCCAGCGTGTAGTTGGGGTTTGATGAACCCGTTGTCCAGCAAGATCACACTGCCGGACGGAAGCTTTGTCCTTTCGCGTGGGAAGAGCCACTGCTGCACATTGCTGAGATCCCGATATTGTGATTTTTAAAGCGAGAAGTTTTTGGGGGACAAACGCACCAGACCGCATGAAGGCTGATGCCAAAGACTTTTTAGAGATACTAGGGTGAAATCTTCAAGCTAAACTTTTTCAAACTAAACGCCCCCGGCCAATCATGCCCATTGGAGCGTTCCATCGAGACTGAATTGAAGCGTAGTCGATCTGTGCTTGCAAGTTTGTGTCCAAAAGTAGATTGTTGCAGTAATCATAACGAGCGATCAAAGTGTCCGTTCGTTTGATCAATGAGCCTTAACATGAACACAATTAGCAGCGAGATTGACCCGTTTCAGCATCAGCGTGGTGGCCAGCGCTTCAGGCAGAATGATATTCAGCTCGTGCGGCGGCGGGCTTTCACCCTCATCGAGCTGCTGGTGGTCATCGCCATCATTGCCATTCTCGCTGGCCTGCTGTTGCCCGCCTTGTCCAAGGCCAAGCTCAAAGCCCAGGGAATCACCTGCATAAGCAACCAGAAACAGCTCTCGCTTGCTTGGGTCATGTACGCCAATGACAACAATGATAAATTAGTGCCAAATTGGTTGGGAGACCCCCGCGCATGGATTGATGGCACCCTGGGAAGTGTGCATGAAAACCCTGGTGCCACCAATATTGCGGCACTCCGAAAAGGCCTGCTATACCAATACAACCCAAATGATGCGGTCTACCGATGCCCCACCGCCAAAGGTGGTCCCCCAACCCCAGCCTACATGCGCAACGTGCAACTCGTCCGCCACTATTCCTTGCAAGGCCGGATGGGGGGAGGCGATGGGCAGAACGGCTCGTCTGATACGAGTTGGGTTTTAGGAACCAAATATCCGCAGTATAAAAAGCTTGCAGAGGTGAAGAATCCATCCCCTTCAGAAGCCATGACTTTTTTAGACGAAAGCCTACTTTGTCTCGACGACGGTTACTTTGCGGTGAATGCCACGACGCCTAATGAATGGCAAAATTCCCCAACCGTGCGTCATGGCAAGTCTGCTGTGTTCGCGTTCGCCGACGGGCACGCGGAGCGATGGGGTTGGCGAGCTATGAATGTGGAGCAGGACTTGTCCGTAAGTATCACGCGTTACGGCGTAAATACAAAGGTGGACTTGACGCGGGTTCAACGGGCGGTCTTCCGCTAACCGATTTTCTACGTTTGATTTCAAGTATTCGTGCCGCAAAGCGCCCCATTTAGCGTGCATGCGCGTCAGAAAAAATCTTAAACATTAAGCGAAGTTTTGACAATAGATTCGTTCAGGGCTTAGCTGCTCTAGTCCCGAGAATGCGTTTTAACCGAAACCCGATGTCATGACCCCGAGTGCCACTCCCAACGAAAACGGAGACCATCAAACCTCGACCATCCCCAACGTCCACGTCGGCGATCAACACGAGGCCGCCGCCGAACGACGCCGGAGCTTTCCGTATCGCTTCCCGCGCGATTCGCGGCAACTCGGCGGCAAGTTCACCGTCGCCGAGAATGCACGCCGGTTGCTGCGATTCTTTTATTTCGAACGGCGGCTCATGCAGGCCATCGGCGCGTGGACGCTCTCCATCCCCGAGTTCGAGGTGAAACTGGAAGCTGGCCGCCATATTTTTTATCACGCGGACGCCGCTCGCCTGCTCCGCGAACGGCTCAGTGAACAGGAAACCAATTTTAAACTCGTGGACGGTTTCCGCGATGCGGACATTGACCGCTTCATCGAAGAAATGCTCAGCGCGGACAGCGCGGCAGAATTTTTGGTGGGGGTGCATCAAGTTCTGGGTCGTGGACTGGCCACGGCGTATCGTCATCATTGCGACGACACCGATCCGGTCACTGACGTGCCAACCATCCGCTGTCTGCGTCGCATGCTTACGGACTACGAACCGATGCTCATCTGGGCTGATGAGGCAATCGCGGCTTACGGTGCAGGCGGCATGGAGGAAAGTCGTCTCGCGGTCTGGCGCTGGCATTTGCAGCGGCTTCTCGCGTCCATCGGCGGCGTGACCGGCAACGATGCGCGGGAGGAAGCTCCGTCGCCGTTGCGCAGTGCCATCAAGCCGTTCGTGCGCGGTACGGTGCCGCTTCGCGACGCACGGTTCGACACCTTCAAGAACACCGGGGATTACGACAAGGCCGACGGACAGGAGCGCTTCAACAAGGACTCCTACGAGAGTCTGCGTTTGCGTTTCATTCGAACGCAACGCGACGAGGTGGACGCCATTGAGGCGTTCGGCACGTTCATCTGGGACATACGGTTCAAGGATTTTCTGGCCGAATACGACCTGGCACGCATCACTTGGGACGAAGCGCGCCACACGGAAATTGGCCACCGCGCGCTGCTCGCCGCCGGTTACGATCCCTTTGAGCTCCGCAACCGCCTTACCGGTTCGACTTGCCGTGGGCCGATGGATCCCGCGTTTGCCATGGCGGAAATCAACCTCTTCGGCGAAGTCGGCGTGCTCAAGACCATCAACGGTCTCATTGACACGGCAGCGGAGCGGCGCGACGAACTGCTCCGGCACATCGCCGATTTTATCCGCTCCGACGAACGCACGCACGTCCGCAAGGGCGGCCGCATCATCCGGGTAATGACCGAACTCGACTCGAAGGCGCTGGAACTGCGCACCCGGGAACTGTTCACTGAGTGTCTGGTGAGCCTTGGCGCGGTGAGAAAGGACATGGACGTCTTTACGGTCTCGCGAGAGGATATTGAGAATTTGGTCGGGGAATGAAGCGGCGGGTTTGAGCACGTTGGTCGGGCCCCGCTTTACGGCCTGATGCTTTCCCGAAGAATGCACGAAGAATTCCGGCGATCACCCGCCCTGCTTCGTTCTGTTTCTCATTTGGCGTTGGTAAACGTTGTCTATTCTTTTCCGTTTGTTATTTTCCCGCAGTGCTATGACAACTCTTGTCAGGAATACGTTTAATGACTGGATTACCGGTCTGGGCAGCATTGCGCTGTTGTGCGCGGAAATTGTCTCCTCGATTTTCAAACGTAAATTTCATTGGCACGATGTGGTTTACCAAATCTATTTCATCGGTGTGAAGTCGCAGTCGGTCGTTCTCATCACCGGCGCCTTTACCGGAATGGTTTTATGCGCGCAAACTTACTTCCAGTTTCACAAAGTCAAAATGGACACGGCGACGCTCGCCGTCGTCAGCGTTTCGATGGGCAGTGAACTTGGGCCGGTGCTCACGGCTTTGATGGTGGCGGGGCGCGTCGGTGCCGCCATCGCGGCGGAACTCGGCACGATGCGCGTCACGGAACAGATCGACGCGTTGCGCACTCTGGCGGCGCACCCCGTGGATTATCTGGTCGTGCCACGCGTGGCCGCGACGGTGCTGGTCATGCCGCTGTTGACCGCTCAAGCAATTGCTCTTGGGATCACGGCGGCGTATCTGGTTGGAGTTTTTTTGTTGGGAATCGACTCAACTTATTTGTGGAACAACATGCTTCTTTACACCGGCCCGGAAGACATGTTGATCGGTTTCATCAAGGCGTTCGTCTTCGGCGCCATCATCGCCGTCGTTGGCTGTTACAAAGGATTGGGCTGCACTCAAGGAGCTGCGGGCGTGGGGCGAGCCACTACCGAATCGGTGGTCTATGCTTCCATCACGATTCTCATCAGCAACTTCTTTTTAACGATGGTTCTGACTCGATTACTCCAGGGCGAATGATCGAAGCGCGCCATTTGAAGAAAAGTTTCGGGACGCATCGCGTGCTGGATGGAGTAAGCTTTTCCATTGAAAAGGGGGCGTCGGTGGTCATTATCGGCGCGAGCGGCGGGGGCAAAAGTATTCTGCTCAAACATTTGATCGCCCTGCTCGTCCCGGACGAAGGCGACGTGCTGGTTGACGGTGAACCTTTGGCCCACAAAAACGAGCGCGAGTTGCTCGAAGTGCGGCGCCGGTTTGGAATGCTTTTTCAAGGGGCGGCGTTGTTCGATTCCATGACGGTCGGGGAAAACATCGGGTTCCTGCTGCGGCGCGAAGGAAAGATGAGCGAGCCAGAAATCAAAGAGCGTGTGGCGGAAGTTTTGGAAATGGTGGATTTGGGCGGCACGCAGGAAAAAATGCCGGCGGAACTTTCCGGCGGAATGCGCAAACGGGTTGGGCTGGCACGCGCCATTGTTTATCGACCGGAAATTATATTGTATGATGAACCGACCACAGGTCTTGACCCGATTGTTTCCGACAGCATCGATCAATTAATGCTTCGAGTGGTGGAGCGTTTAAAAGTAACTTCGATCGTCGTGACCCATGACATGCGCAGCGCCAGACGCATTGCCCAAAGAATTTTAATGCTGCATGAGGGAAAGATTTACGCAAACGGAACGCCCGACGAAATTTTTGCGTCGAAAGACCCCATCATCCATCGGTTTGTGCATGGGATATCCGAAGCCAAAGAACACCGTTTTTAATTATGTCTCAATCAAAAATTGAATGGAAAGTCGGTCTGTTTGTTTTCATCGGGCTGACTTTACTGGCCGCGTTGATGTTGAACTTCAGCAAAGGCCTTTCTCTTTTCAAAAAATCCTACCAGCTACAACTCATCGCGGAAAATGTGGCCGGCATCAAACCAAAAGCAGGCGTGCTGATGTCGGGAGTAAAGGTAGGCAACGTCGTGGAGGCCAACCTGTCAACCAACGGCCAGGTGGTCATTCGCCTGCAAATCGACCAAAAATTCAAAATCGACCGTGACGCCCGGTTTCTGATCGATGCGATGGGTTTTCTGGGAGATCAATACGTCGCGATCATTTCGACCAATAACAGCGGTCAATTCCTGACCAATAACGAGGTCGTTTTTTGCGAACCGCCGTTGAATTTGCAGGAAGCGATGCGTTCCACCGCGAGTCTTTTGCAACAATCGCGATCCACGATGAAGACTTTGGACGAAGCCGTTTCCAACGTAAACCGGTCCGTATTGAATCCGCAAACGCTGACCAGTTTTTCGCAGGCGATCAGCAACATCCAAACGATTTCCGGCAATGCCAACCAGACGCTGGCCAACATTGACCGGCTCGTTGAAGTCAACAGCCCGGGGATCAGCGCCTCGATCAACAACCTGGTGGATTTTTCCGCCGGACTAAAAACCATGCTGGCCACCAACCAAAATGATATTTCGGCAGCGGTAAAAAACTTGCGCCAGGCTTCCGTCACGGCCAATCAACTGCTCGAGGATGTCAAAGCCACCAACGGCCCCGCCGGCCTGTTGCTGCGCGATGAACAATTAAAATTGCAAATCGGATTGTTGGTCACCAACCTGAACTCTGCTACAGTCGATCTCGGCACTTTCGGAAGCAATTTGAATCAACGCGGGATTTGGTCCATGCTGCGGAAACCAAAAATACCGAAGGAATCCGGTAAATAATTTATGTCGCTGTTGGTCATTCGAATTTTGTTTTTGCTGCTGTGCACCACAGCCGGCTACGCGGTCAGCTACGTGCGCCCCGAACTGATCGAGGGCCAGTTTTACGGAATCATCATTGGCTTTGGTCTCGGAGGACTGCTCATTGCCGTTGATGAAATGCTCAAAGGTTTTTCGCTCCGTGCCTTTTCCGCCGCCACCTTCGGATTGGCTCTCGGATTTTTGATCGCGTGGATGATTGATCATTCCGAACTTTTTTCTTTCGCGCCGGACAAAACCCGCTGGCTCATTCGCCTGGCCCTTTTCTTGAGCTTTGGTTATATCGGGATGGTTTTGGCCATGCGCAGTAACAAGGAAGATTTTTCCCTCATCATTCCTTACGTCCGCTTCGCTTCGCAAAACAAACCGGACAACCTCATTCTCCTGGACACCAGCGTCATCATTGATGGCCGCATCGCGGATTTGATCGAGGCTAATTTCGTCGAGGGCCTCGTCATTGTCCCCCGTTTTGTTCTCCGCGAATTGCAATATGTGGCCGACTCCAACGACCCGGTCCGCCGTTCGCGCGGGCGGCGCGGTTTGGAAGTTCTCTCGCGCATCCAGCAAAACACGCGCAATGAAGTCAAAATCCACGAAGGCGATTTTCCCGAAGAAAAGGAAGTCGATGCCAAGCTGGTCAAACTGGCGCGCGCGTTGAATGCTAAATTGTTCACCAACGATTTTAATCTCGGCAAAGTGGCGGAGTTGCAATCGGTTCGTCACGTAAATTTGAATGAGCTGGCCAATTCTTTGAAGCCAGTGATCCTGCCAGGCGAATCGTTCACTCTGCGGATCGTGCGCGAAGGGAAAGACAAGGGCCAGGGCGTCGGCTATCTCAACGATGGCACGATGGTCGTGGTAAACCTGGCGCAAGGATTGATTGGACAACAGGTGCAGGTGCAGGTGCAAAGCCTCCTGCAAACCGGTGCGGGCATCATTGTTTTCGCGGACATAAAAGGCCCTTTGACTGCTTGATTTCTTCCTCGGGCACACGATGATGAGTTATGGACTTTGCCACTGTTTTCAAAACGTTTAACTCTGCGGAAGCCAACCTCGTCGCTGCGCAATTGGAATCCGCCGGGTTTGAACCGACCGTCCTGAACGAACTTTCTTCGCTGACACTCGGCTCGGCCATCACCGCTGGCAGCATCCGCGTTCAAGTTCCAGAGAGCCAGTCCGCCGACGCACGCGCCCTGATCGAATCTACCGTCAACGCCCAGCCTGCTTCTGAGGCGGACGAGTCCTCTCCATCCGATTTGTGAAGAGCGGTTTGAAGATTTCTTGAATGAGAATTATTTCTCGAAGTTGAAAGGTTGAAGACCAGATTCCATTCTGATCCTGTTCAGTTTGTAACGTGAAAAGCTCCCCAAAAAACATTCTCCGCCGATTGGAAAAACTTTTGCCGCGCGGTGAACTCACCTTCTCCCCTGAAGTTTGCCAAAAAAATTCC
>JBKJOA010000080.1:0-27480 GCA_046593365.1 Limisphaerales bacterium | reverse complement strand
GGCCATTTCGCCGCGATGCCAATCACCACGAGAATCGTTGCTATTCCACCGGAAACCACCGAGACGACCGGCCCAAAGAAATTGCTTACCAAACCCGATTCAAATCCACCCAGCTCGTTGGAGGTGCCAATGAAAAGATTGTTCACGGCAGAAACGCGCCCTCGCATGGCGTCGGGCGTCAGCAGTTGCACCAACGTATGCCGGACCACCACGCTGATGTTGTCGGCAAAGCCGCCGAGGAAAAGCATCAGCCACGAAAGCGGAAACGATTTGGAAAATCCAAAACCGATGGTGGCCAAACCGAAAATAGCCACGCCCAAAAGCAACGCGCGCCCGGCTTTCAACAGTGGCGGGCGATGCGCCATGTAAAGTCCGCAAACAAGCGAACCGACCGGCAATGCCGCTTCCAACAAACCAAGTCCGCTCGGACCGACGTGCAAAATATCTTTGGCGTAAACCGGCAGCAGAGCCGTTGCGCCGCCAAATAACACGGCAAACATATCCAGCGTTACCGCGCCGAGAATGACCTTGGTTTTGAAAACGAAATGGAATCCGCCTAGGAGACCGGCCAGCGAAAAATCTGTTTTGACCACCGGTTTGTGTGGGGAACGAACGAAGCAAATCAGGATCAGGCACACGGCCGAGGCCACTGCGTTCAAAAGATAAATCGTCGCAGCGTGGTGGGTCAGCGCGATCAACCCGCCGCCGACGGCCGGCCCCGCCACGGCCGAGAATTGAAAACTATTTGCAGACCACGCGACGGCCCGTGGAAATTGTTCCCGCGAAACTAATTGCGGCATGAAGGACGCGCTCGCCGACCAGAGAAACGTTCTGGCCAATCCAGAGGCAAACAAGCAGCAATAAACCCACCAAACGCTCTCCTGAAAAATCGAAATTAAGGCGAGGCCGAGAGTCGCGAGCACGAGGAGCGCTTGCATGGCGATGATGACATGTTTCCGATTTCGGGTGTCGGCAATATGCCCGGCGGGAAGAGTCATCAGCACCATCGGCAGAAATTGCATCAGCCCCACCAATCCAAGGGACAAGGATGAATGGGTGCGTTCGTAAAGTTCCCAACCGACCGCGACCGTCAGCATCTGTTGGCCAAACGATGCGATGAAACGACCGATGAGATACAACGCAAAATTGGGATTGCGCAATACGGCATAAGGACTCGATTCGCGGGCATTCAATGACACGGGCGGAGGTTATCGTAGAAGGGACCGTCCACCTCAAACTTAATGTTTCGAGCCAGCCTGATTTTTTTCAAGCGCCGAGCAGCAAGCAGGAAAGACGAGATGTTGTTTAGCCGTCCTCAAAAACTCGACCGGCAAGCGTCTCAATGAACCACCCGGTAGAACCGCTGCGTGGACAAGAGTGGCTCGCTGAACGAGGCTGCATTGCTGGACGTAACGAAATCAGTGCGATCATTCCAAGTGGGGTCAACCAAGTTGACCTTTCCACTGCGCGCGATAGGTCGCGTTGGAAATTGCGCGCCAGGAAAAGGCAAATTTCCCATCGGCTATCAGGGATGATTTAAATTCGCGGCGTTTTGGATTCTCATAAAATTGGCCGGAAATAAAAAAAAGGAAGCCGGTTTTACTCCGGCTTCCCGCTGAAATGTCACTGCCCATTCTGTCCAACTCAGTCGAGCGAACCGAGCGCGGTCAGTGAGGTCAACGTTTTTGGCCCACCGATTTCGCCCACCAATGTCGCTTCACCGGTGGCAAGATTGATCGTGTAAAGACCGGCGCGTTTTTCACCCACAAGGGTCAACGCCGCGTAGGCCGTTCCATCGCTGCCAGCCACATCAAACCCCACGATGGAAGACACGTTAATGCCGAGCGAGCCGACGGTCGTCAAAATGCCGAGGTTGGGTGGGCTTTGAATGACGAGCGTATCGAGTTTAGTATCGATGTCGTAGAGAACGGTTGCGGTCGCGGGATTGGTATCGTTGTTGATATAGGCAGCACCCGCGATGGCCGGGGTTTGTCCGAAGGCAACATCGTTCGTGGCGTAGGCGAGAGTTCCATCGATTCCTGCAATTGCGCCGGTGACGGGATGGACTCGAAGATTTTGTCCTGAATCGCTAACGATGCGAATGCGATCAACCACCGGATTAAAATCAAATCCAAAAGAAGAACCGCTCAGTGCCGGGACGAAGGCGTTTGTGCCGACCGCTGTCGCCTGCTGCGTTGCGATGTTAATTGTGTAAATCCGACTGGAGCTACCCAACGCGTAAAGCTCGCCAGTGGCCGGACGTGTATCCAGGCCAAGGATTGTCTCGCCACTTGGCAAACCATTAATTTTCACAACACCCGCATCTTCCGGGGCGGCGCTGGAAAAGAGAACCAGTTTCCCACTTTCCGATATTCCCGCGAGTAATTCGGCGGCAGAGGCCGTCATAGCCACACCCGAGAAAAGGGCTAGACCTGTCACACAAACGAAGAATTTTTGCGTTTTGCCACGGAGTTTCATTAAACAATTTTTCATAGTTTTTTTACCTTATTAATGTTGAGCGTCCTGTAAATCGCAACCGAGTCACGGCAGACCGCCATCTGCTACTATCTACGCTGCCTGGGAGAATTTGGATGCACGAAAAATTAATCAGCCGCTCCCTTATAAAAATGGTCAGGTCAACTCCTAGCCGAAGCGAAAAGCGGTTTAGACACGACGCCATGAAAGTGAATCTAAAGGATTCCGTCCACAATCGGATTATCACCCTTCGTATGATTATGTGAACCCGTAGGGATTTATCCGATGCGGTCGGCTCAGGTCGTTAATTTGGTTGGGGAGCCATGGAAATGATCGCCCAACCTTGAGTTGCTTTTCTTGCCTAAGGCCGTTTTTTCAAGGGGGGTGTTTCTTAACTAACTTGCCGCGGTGCTTTTTTAGATAATTCTGCACGTCTAAAATCGATTCGATTTGAGTGGTGACTCTTTTTTGCGCGATGGTTTTGCAGTGCTTGAAATGAGTCAGATGCCTTCCCACACCAATAATTTTGATATGAGTTTCAGCCAACTGCCAAAGCTGATCTTTTTCCAGAATGTAAATATTTTTCGTAGATCCTTACCGTAACAGAATTCAACCCACATTCAACCAGCGATGCTGGTTTCGACGCGATAAATGCGCAAAGCACCAGCTTTGTTCCCGAATAAAAGGTAGGGCTGCTTTGCCGCGCAGGTCAAATTCGCCGCCGACTCGCCTGTCTCGCACTGCACTCCAACACACGTGCGTACTGCTCTTGATAGGCGAATGTCCCGAAGGTTCCGCCAGAATGGAGAAATAGAATTTTATCGCCGAACCGGTCGGGATTTTTTTTAATTTCGGCCAACATGCCCTGAAACGCTTTGCCGGTGTAACTCGGATCGAGCAACACCCCTTCCTGGCGGGCGAGCTTCGCGTAAAATTTCAGATCGTCGTCGGTCGCGATGCCGTAGCCGCTGCCAAAATGGCCGTCGAGCACCTGCAACTCGCGTTCCGTGTGTTTCAAATTAAATTGCGAGGCGGTTTCTTCAATTAATTTGCCAACGCGCTTTTGAAAATATTCGGCGGAGTCGCAGATGTTGACCGCCCAAAGTTTTTTTGTTGGAAGGTCGTGGAGTTCGTAGCCGAGATGCAGGCCGGCGTGTGTTCCACCGGAGCCGTCGGCAAAAAAGAGCGCGTCTGGAAATTTTGTTTTTGCGCCGGAGTTTTTCCACGTCGCGAGCATCTCTTCGACGGCAGCGATATAACCGAAGCAGCCGATAGGAACGCTGCCGCCTTCCAGAATGATGTAGGGCTGTTCACCGCGTTGACGCGAGGCTGCGGCAATTTTTTCCAAAATGGGAAGATAAGTTGAACCAGCCGCCTGATAATCATTGAAGGAAATAAAATGCATGTCCGCATCGGCAATCTGACTCAACAAAAGGTTCGCGGTGGGAAGATCATCGGGCTGGCGACCAGTCTTCGGCTCACGCAGCACGAGTGAAATTTCCAACCCGATTCGGCGCGCGGCAAAGGTGGTGGCACGCGTGTGATTGGATTGATAACCTCCGGAAGTGATGATGCGGGTTGCGCCTTTTTCGAGCGCATCGGCAAGGAGAAATTCCAATTTGCGAATTTTATTTCCCGACTCGATGAAGCCGGTCAGGTCATCGCGCCAGATATAGATTTCCTTGCCGACTTCCGCAGAAATACGTTCGAGCTTCTGGATCGGCGTCGGGAGATGAGCGAGGTGCAAGCGCGGCGGAAATTTCATGCAAATGAATTAACAGAGGAGTAAATCAGCGGGAAGGAGTTTTCGCTGGGAGCGTGTTGTCGAAGACCAGCACAGCGCGCAAACTCCTGCACCTGATCTACGGTGTGCTCCAGAGCCAAAGAACCTTCGACCCGAAATAGCAGCAGCGTGATCGCTCCGCAGCTCTCCCGTAACAACCGGCCAACTCACAAATAAAACCGTGATCGAGAACACCGTATCTCAGTAAAATTCAATCAGGAACACTTGCCCCAATTTAGATGCGTTTGCCCTGCCTTATTTTATACTGGCGGCGGTGACTTCGATGAGCGACCGCAATGAGGTGGCCGGAAGAAAATTAATTCTCTGCGCCAGTTTTTCCAGAATGGGCTTACGTCGCAGCATATCTTCAAAACCAGGCACATACGCCTTTTCATAAGGAACTAATTCGATGCGCGAGTTCGAACCCACCGTTTGCAGAATCAATTGAGCGAGCGCGAGAATACTGATTTCTTCCGAGCTGCCGATGTTAAAAACTTCTCCTTCGGCCGATTCACAATTCTGCAAGCGCACCAACGCTTCCACCGTGTCCTGCACGTAACAAAAGCAGCGCGTTTGCTTGCCGTCGCCGAAGACCTGAAGCTGTTCACCTCGTTTTGCCGCTGCAATGAACCGGGGCACCACCATACCGTAACGTCCGGTCTGGCGCGGGCCAACCGTATTAAAGAGCCGAACAATTCGAACCGGTAATTTTTTTTCTTTTGAATAGGCCAGCGCCAAAAACTCATCCATCAGTTTGGAACAGGCGTAACTCCACCGGCTCAAATGCGGCGGCCCGATCAGCAGATCGTCCTCTTCGGAAAACGCCGGTTTCGTACTCTTGCCATAGACTTCCGAAGTCGAGGTTAGCAAAAAAGGAACGCGCATTTTACCAGCCGCTTCGAGCATGCATTCCGTTTCGAGCAAATTCGTTTTAATCGTTTCGATGGGGGATTTTAAAATGAGATCCACACCGACCGCCGCCGCAAGGTGATAAATGGACTCGGAGGTTCCAGCGAGCGTTTCCAGTCCCGGACATTCCGAAACTTTGCTCTGGATAATTCTTAAAGACGGATTTTCACGGACACTCGCCAGATTGTCCAAATTTCCAGTCGAACAATCATCGATGACGACCACGCTTTTCCCATCCGCCAAAAGCCTTTCGACCAAATGCGAGCCGATGAATCCAGCGCCGCCCGTGACCAATATATGACGTGACATGATTCTGAAGATTAAACACAGAGGAGCCGAGTCGCAGAGAGAAAAAATTACTCCGCGCCTTAAGTGCCTCTGGGGTAGCTTCGTTTTCCGCTTGCGAACACGCCAGCCTGATGAAAACTATCTGCGTGTCTGTTGAGACCGAGAAATTTTCCCCGCCGCTTCTGTTGTTGCTTCGCGTGAGCCTGGTTCAATCCTGGCGGAAACTAAAATCCGTTCGCAGCCAATCCCGACTGCTTTCTTCGCTGATCGGCCTTTTTATTGTCAGCTATCTCGGCCTCGCCTTTTGGCTGTTTCGGATCGGACTCCGTTTTCTCAGCGCGTTCCCTGGACTCGGCACGTTATTGATCGAGCGATTGCTTTTTCTGTTGTTCGCGTTTCTATTTGTTTTGTTGCTCTTCAGTAATCTGGTGATCAGCTACACAAATCTCTTTCGCAATCGCGAAACAAACTTCCTCATGGCGCTCCCGATTCCGCCTCAAACGATCTTCCGCTGGAAATTCATTGAATCCGTGTTGCTCGCATCATGGGCCTTCCTGTTTTTGATCGCGCCACTGCTCGCCGCCTACGGGCTTAATCGCGGTGCGCCCTGGCATTTTTATCCCATGACCATTGTGCTGATTTCATTGTTCATCCTGCTGCCCGGAATCGGCGGTGCGTGGTTGGCAGTCATTCTCGCACGGTTCCTGGATCGCCGCGCTTTTCAAATCGTTGCGCTGTTAGTTGCGACCGCGGCATTGTTCGCGCTCGCTTTTTGGCTGAAGCCGGAAGTAATCATGGATGATTCATCGGAAACGCGAGTCCTCGCTTTGATGGACCGGTTGCTCGTGCGAACGCAATTTTCGCAATACCAATGGCTCCCAAGTTACTGGCTTTCCAACAGCGTTTTGCAATGGTCCGAAGGCGCACTCACCTCCGCCGGGTTCTTCATCCTCGTGCTGCTCAGCAATGTTCTTTTCTTTGGCGCACTCTCCCTGACGCAAAGCGGCAAAAGTTTTTACGCCGCATTTTCGAACATCCAAAGTCGCGCCACCGTTTTTGGCCAATGGGAATGGCTGCGGCATTGGCGCAATCGCCAAAATATTTTTGATTATGGAGAAGGAGCGGCCGAGAAGTTTTTCCGCTTATTCAAAGTCCTCTCTCCTGACATTCGCGCTTTGCTGGTGAAAGACGCGCGCATGTTCTGGCGCGACACCACGCAGTGGGGCCAAACGCTCGTGCTGTTTGGTTTGCTCGGCGTTTACATCATCAATCTTCGTCATTTTTCTGAACAACTGACCAACGCGTTTTGGATTCATCTCATCTCTTATCTCAATCTGGGCGCATGCGCTCTCAATCTCGCCACGTTGACCACTCGATTCGTTTACCCGCAATTTTCGCTGGAAGGAAAACGGCTCTGGATCGTCGGCATGGCTCCGCTCGGACTCGTGAAAATCGTCCGCGCAAAGTTTTGGCTCGGCAGTCTTTCCGCTTTGTCCGTGACGGTCAGTCTGATGTTGCTCTCCTGTTACATGCTGAAATTATCCTGGGCACGAACATTTTATCTCACCGGCACCATCACGGTGATGACCTTTACCCTGACCGGTTTGTCGATAGGGCTTGGGTCCCTTTATCCAAATTTTAAAGAAGATAACCCCAGCAAAATCGTCAGCGGCTTCGGCGGAACCTTTTGTCTGGTGCTCAGCTTCGTTTACATCGTCGGCTCGGTTACCATGCTGGCCATTGGTTCTCCGTGGGGTTGGCGCGGCGACCCTTCGATTAAGCTGTCCGTCACCACCTGGTGCGGTTTTTTAATTTTATCATGGTTGATTGGTCGCATCCCATTTCAAATGGGATTGCGGCGGGTTTCCAAGTTTGAGTTGTGACGTCGCGGTAAAAATTCAGCAAGGTGAACGCCAATAATGCTCAGCCCATCGAGCCGCTCGCATCTTCTATATGATCAGAGATCGGCGGTCAGCGATCTGAAACAGAAAGCAGGGAGTTCTCATTTGGAAAGTTCGGCGCGCAACCATTCCGGGCGATTCGTCGTCACTCCATCAACGCCCGCTTCGATTTCTTTTTTGGCGACAGTGGCGTCATCCACGGTCCAGGTGTAGAGACCTAAACCGGCGGACTTGACCTTGGCGACAAATTCTTGATTGATCGGGAAACCAAAATTCAAATCAAGCCCGTCCACTTTTGCGGCTTGGGCTTTTTTAATCAGGTCGTCGATTTCAGGATATTTTCCGGTTGTTTTGTCTTTGCCCCAGCCGACCAGCCAATAGACCGGAATTTTTGGGAACCTGGCCTTGGCGGCTTTCGCGACCTCGTAATGGAAAGTGATGATCGGGGTTTGTTGCGGCTTCCTTCCAGCTTTCTTCAGGGATTTTTCCAACGCCGGCAGAATTTCCTCATGACACTTGATTTCGATGTACAGTTTTTTCCGCTCGGGAATCAGCGCCAGCACTTCATCCAAAGTAGGAATTTTTTCGGTAAACCCTTTGTCTTTCCAATCGCCCCACTTGCCGACGTCGAGCGCGCGGATTTCTTCAAAGGTCTGGTCCGCCACTTTTTTCTTCACGCCCGCGACGCGGTCGGTGTCGTAATCGTGAATCACAACAATTTTTCCATCTTTAGTCAGATGAATATCGAGTTCATCGGCATCCGCGTTTTGTTTATAGCCGAGCTTGAAGGCGGAAAGGGTGTTTTCCGGCGCATCCTGTGATGCGCCGCGGTGGGCCACGATTTCCGCAGCAAAAGAGTTCGAAGATGAAATAGCCATAGCGCAACAACAGATCAAAAGAGGGAGAAACGTTTTTCGGGAATCGATTTGCATTCCTCTATTTAGATGAGCAAAAGACAAAGCTCAATTCGGATTTGACCGATAATTATTTGCTGCCCGGTTTCGTGGCAGGAATTTCGGCCAGGTCGGGTGGCAACTCGTCTGGAGCGAACGTTTCCACATGGAGCGCAATCAAGCTGACGGTCGGCACGCCGAAATTCAATCCACCGCCTGACCGATCCACCACCATGCCGATTCCTGATAAATGGCCGCCGTGCGCGCAAACAATCTCAATGGTTTCCTGAACGCGGCCACCTTTGGTGACGACATCTTCAATGACGAGAATTTTTTCACCCGATGACATTTTGAAGCCGCGTCGCAAGACCAGGTTGCCCTCTTCTTTTTCCGCAAAAATAAAGCGCAACCCCAATTGCCGCGCGACTTCCTGGCCGATGACCAGTCCACCCATGGCGGGTGCAATGACGGTGGCGGCACCGAGTGGCCGAAGTTTCTCGGCCAGGGCGGCCCCAAGGCGTTCGACAACCGGCATTTGTTGCAAGGCCTGGGCGCATTGAAAAAATTGCCGGCTGTGCAAACCGCTGCGCAAAATAAAATGTCCTTCGAGCAACGCGCCGGTATCCCGAAAGATTTGCAGTGCTTCCGCTGTCGTCATGGCGGGGATGTTCAACGCAAAAAGGCAGCGGCGCAAAGAAAAAGCAAATTTTGCCGACTGCCAAAATGTTCACTCGCCTTGTTTTCTGCAAACGCCGCTGCGTCCTGGCGTCTTTGTGTCGTTGCGTTATTCGGAGGTTGAATTTCTTCTGGCTTCTGAATTCTGATTTCTGAATTCTGTGAGACATGCCCAAATGGGCCAAACTTATTATCGCCATTCTCCTGTTGCCCGTCTGTATCGGTGCAAGCCACGCGTTGTGGCGGGTATTGCGGACCACCGGCAGCGCCGACCAGACCTGGGTGCCAATGCTGGCGGGGGCCGCGTGCTGGATCTGCATTTTCGTTTTGTTGCCGAAGCCGATGTTGATTTACGTTTTTGGCCATGAATTCACCCACGCGCTGTGGACTTGGGCGTTTGGCGGGAAAGTGAAAAAGTTCAAAGCGACCGCGCGCGGCGGGCATGTCGTGGTCACCAAAACTAATTTTGTGATTGGACTGGCTCCTTATTTTTTCCCCGTTTACGTGGCGCTGATCGTGATCGTGTTTTTAGCAGGGCACGTGATCTGGAATTGGAGGTATCTCGAAGTTTGGTTTCATTTGTTGATCGGCGCGGCCTACGCCTTTCATGTGACGTTGACCTGGCATATTCTCAAAACGCGGCAAACGGACATCACGCAGGAAGGATATTTATTTTCCGGTGTCATCATTTTTCTGGGGAACATCAGCGTGTTATTGGTGGGCATCCCGTTGCTCACGGCGAAAGTAAACCTGCTGACCATGTTGGGTTGGTGGCTGGACGGAACGGGGCAAGTTTTGCAGCGTTTAGGAGGGATTTTTTAAAGCCAATCCAAACCTGACTCGTGTCATCAAATCGACGTCTTGGCGTGAGGGCGGAGACCTGCCGGAGACGGGTGCCACCGTGGAGGTTGATGCATCAGACCGGAAGCGGAAACACTTTGCCCTTTCCTTTAAAACCATCTTTGCTTAGAAACGGTTATGGATTCTGATCAAACTGAGGGATATAAAATTTGGGGTGTGGATGGAGTGGTTTACGGGCCGGTGGATTTGCCGATGCTCGTCGGCTGGATCAAGGATGAACGGGTGGCGGCGAACACCTGGATTTACCGGGAGGAAAATGATTCGTGGCAAAAGGCCAGCCAGATCCAGGAGCTACAACTTTTTTTCCGCGAGAAACCGTCCGTGGGCGCAAGCATCCCTCTGGCTGCACTCAGTTCCGCGAATCTCAAACCGGGCGCGCTCCGCCGCGTAAAAATCCTGGCCGACATGAAAGATGCGCAATTGGAACGGTTCGTGCAATTCATGGAGGTGCAAAATGTGCGGCAATGGACGGAAATCGTGAAGCAAGGCGAGCCGGGCGAGGCGATGTATCTCGTATTGGAAGGCGAACTGCGCGTGCGCATGATGATCAGTGGCAAGGAAACCATCCTCGCCACTTTGGGCATGGGCGAATTTTTCGGAGAAATGTCGCTGTTCGATCACGGCCCGCGCTCGGCCGACGTGGTGGCGAACAAAGACAGCGTGCTGTTGAAAATTTCCGCCGCTTCCTTTGAAAAACTGTTCACCCTGGCTCCGGAACTCGCCGCGCCGTTTCTTCTTTCCACGAGCAAAACGCTGGCGGCCCGGATTCGCGCGGATAACAAACGGCTGAAGGATTCCGTGAAGTTTTCCCGGACAGGTGGATTTTAAAAACTTCTAACGGTGCCATACCCGAAAGTTTTTAAAAGTAAGGTCTGCCAATTTTGGCGTCGGAGTAATTAGTTTGGTTGCAGTTTAAATTTTCCCATGTGCAGCCCAAGCGCTTCTTAATCCCCAAAGAGCTTTTTCAATTGTTCGCGCGCGGCCGCTTCACGCGAATTGTTTCCATTCTTCGCAACAAAGTCCCGTTTCATAAAATCAAAATATTCGCAGAAATTTCCCGCGTGCTTTTCCTCCACGGGATCGGCGCGGCGATCGCGACATTGATGCGCGGCTCGCGCATCGTAACTGGCGCAATTCAAGCAGACCCGCAGATCGACGTTGCATCGGTGACATGATTCACTGCGCCCGGGTTGACCGGGGAGCGACCACTCCCCTCCGCACTTGTGACAATGGCGTGTCATTTTCTTGCGCAAAAATAACGGGGTGCACCCCAATCGCACAGATTAAAAACAGGGCAAGCTCGGGCGGCAATGCAATCAAAAAATTTATTTTTCAGAAGATTTCCCCCTTTGAGACCCAATCGAACCACAGTAAAGTCTGCCAAGGTTGGGCGAACAGTTTTTCGCCAAAATTATTTTGATGAATCCGTCGCAAACCATTTTTCTTGCGAGCGAAGCGGAAATTCTCTCCGGAGATTTCCATCCGCTCATCGAACAGATTGGTTCGACGGAGGGGTTGGCGCTCGTCGAATTGGTCAACTCGTCGCTCCTGCTCGATCGCCCACACGATTTTGCGGGGTTGAAACTGTTTTTGGAAAACTACCGGGCGCAACTGCTCGTGCCGCTGGAGCTGCCGTTGATCTGCCAGGCTTTTGCACATGCCAGCCGCAATGAATTTTCTGAATTGATCGCACTCGACCAGCAACAGACGCACGAACCTCGCCAGGAAATGTTTTTCTCCGCGAGTAAACGGATTGGGAAACTGCAACTGAAACGGCTTCGTCCATTGCGCGATCAACGCGGATTGCAACGGTATCTTCGCGCGGTGGATAGCGGCCAAGCCCACGCGTGGCACACGATTATTTATGGAGTGACGCTGGCCAGCTTTTCGATGCCGTTGCGACAAGGTTTGCTAAATTATTCCGCGCGCGTTTTAAGCGGGTTCGTACAATCCTCCGGCGGGTTCGAGCGATTTCCTCGACTCGATTGCGACGCGTTGATCGAAGAAAACCTCGCGACGATTCCGCCGGAAATCGACCGCGCCCTGCTCAGCGGCAAACTCACCCACAAAATCCAGATTCCTTAGGGCGGGAAACGGTGTTGAGTCGAAAGTTTAACCGCGCAGACACGGAGAAAAACTGCTGACGGCGCGTAGGGACGGAATCCAATTAAAAGCTGAGCAGGAGCAAAATCACGAGGTTCACGTAAACGGCTGCGAGCAGATCGTCCACCGTCACACCCCAACCACCGGGCAGGGACTGGCTTTGCCGCACCGGCCAAGGCTTGGCGATGTCGAAAAGGCGGAACAAAAGAAAAATTCCACCGGTCATAAGCGCGTTTTTTTCGGAGAAAAAAAATTCCGGTGTCGGCCAAAAACCCTTTTGGTAAAACAAAATCGCGAGCCAGCTCCCGAAACAAATCGGTATTGCGATGATTTCATCCATCACGATTGAACCGGGGTCGCGTTCGTTCAGAATTTTTTCCGAGGAACCGCAAAGCCAAACCGAAATGAAAATGCTTGCGAGAACGCCCAATGCAAAAAACAGCGGGCTGTTCGGCAGAAGCAAAACCAAAAACCAAATCAGGCCCACGAACGAACCAAAAGTTCCTGGCGCAAATGGGATTCGTCCAACGCCAAAGCCTTGCGCGAGCCAGACGGTTAATCGCTCTTTCAGTCCTATTTCGTGAGGTGCAGTTTGCAATCCAAACTCGCGTAGCACTTCGCCACTGGCTTTTTCAAATTCCTCCACTCCTCGCCAAAGACCCTGACGCAAACCTGGAAATCTGCTTCCCGCAAAAAGGAGCAACACCGCGACGATCAACACTATCTCCCAGAGGCCCATATCACATATCGTCCAGATACAACGCGCGGTTTCGCCACAAATACATCACGCCGGAATATCCTGTCAGCGCGACGGCTGTCCACTTTGACAACTCGGTGAACCACACGACCCACGGACCGAAACCGAAAAGTTCATAGCTGAAAAAGTTTCCGAGCCATCCCCAATCGACGTGGCTGGCCAAAATGAGAATTGAGATAATGCAAACGATTTGCGAAATGGTTTTGTGTTTGCCGTAGCGCTCGGCGGCGAGCACGACGTTTTTTGATGCAGCCAGAAGTCGCAAGCCGGTGATGGCCAATTCTCGCGCGACAATCACCACGACCATCCACGCGGGCATCCATTCCAACGCCTGCCGGGTCGGCGCGCGGTCAACGAACGCGATGAAGGCCGAGCAAATCAGAATTTTGTCCGCGAGCGGATCCATTAAAATGCCGAAGTTGGTAATTAATTTATCGCGGCGCGCGATTTTCCCGTCGAAATAATCAGTCAGACTGGCGATGCAAAAGAGCGCGAGTGAAATCGTTTCGTGATAGCGAATACGCGAGAAAAAAACCGCCAGAAACGCGATCGTCAGAATAAAGCGCGAGACGGTTAGTTTGTTCGGAACGTTCATGCAAATAGCGGACGACGAATTTCGAGTGACGAGTTAAAGGAAAGTCCGCCGCAAGTAAAACTATTTGCAATGTGCTGCGCGCACGAAGCTGACCGGGCAGCACCTGCCTCCGGCGGGTGCGAGGAAGCAAAAACGACTTGGTTGGAATGAATCATTTTCGACGCACCCGGGGGAGGCAGGTGCTACCCAACTTCCGCAATCAAATCGTAATCGGTATGGCCGATGATTTTCACGCGGGCAAATTCTCCTAGCGGCAGTTTGCCCCGCACAAAAACCCGGCCATCGATGTCCGGCGCATCCGCTTCGGCGCGCGCCACAAGATAATTTCCATGGAGTTGCGAGGTGTGTTTGTCCTGACCGCGAATCAATCCATGTTCCCAGGAACTGACATTGGCGGCTTGCAACTCGCGGGCGTTTGCTTCCTTTTCGATGAGAACATTTATTTCTCGCCCGACAAACGATTGGGAAATCTGTCGCGCCACCTGCAATTGTTCGGCCATCGCGATTTTCTTGCGCTTGTTCTTGAGGGAATCCGGGATCTGGCTCTCCATGTTTCCAGCGCGCGTTCCTTCTTCTTTCGAATAACTGAAAATTCCGAGCCGCTCGAATTTGGTTTCGCGAATGAATTCACGAAGCGTGTCGAAACAAGCGTCCGTTTCTCCGGGAAAACCAACAATGAACGTGGTACGAATCACAATGCCCGGAATGCCCGCGCGAATTTTACGAATCAAATCGACGATGTATTGCTGTGACGTTTCACGACGCATTCGTTCGAGCATATTTTCGTGAATGTGTTGCAATGGCATATCGACATACCGCGCCACTTTCGGACATTCGGCAATCGTGCGAATCAATTCATCCGTCCAATGCGCCGGATGCGTGTAAAGCAACCGAATCCAAAAATCGCCGGGCAATGAATTTAATTCGCGAATCAACGTGCAAAGCGTCGTTGCATCGGCGGGCAAAGATTTTGCAGCGGCGTTAAATTTTTCCGGCGAAGCAATGGCTCGACTGTGATTCGCACGCAAATCCAAACCGTAATACGTCGAGTCCTGCGAAATTAAATTCAACTCCTTCACGCCATCCGCGATGAGTTGTTTTGCTTCCTTAACGATGTCCGCCTGTTGACGGCTGCGATGGCTTCCACGCATTTGCGGAATGATGCAAAAGCTGCACGGGTGATTGCAGCCCTCCGCAATTTTCACATAGGCAAAATGTTTTGGCGTCAGACGAAAACGCGGCGTTTCGAAATCGGGGATGTAAATGGGCCGGGCGTTGACATGGACGAGCGATGGCGCAATGGATCCCCTTATCTTCGCGCGCTTTGCATCAACAATAGTTTTGGTGTTTCCGAATTTATCCGTGCCGCGAATTTTTTCCTCATCATCGTGAGAGGAATTGCTGTCTCCTTTTTGTAGTTCAGCAAACTTGCCAACAATCTTTTCTTTTTTTGGCTTTAAAATTTTTGAAGTAGAATCGGAAAGGCGCTGCTTCCGATGCTCCATTGCCTGCTCAACAATTTGTGAGACTTGCGCGACTTGATCAATGCCCATGAAGGCATCCACTTCCGGCAACAACTTGGGAAGATCTTCGCGAAAGCGTTGCGGCAAACAACCGGAAACAATCAGGCCCTGGCCGCGATTATTCGCTTCACGGACTTCCGCCGATTCCAAAATGGCGTCAATGCTTTCCTCCTGCGCGGCGTCAATGAACGAACAGGTATTCACGATGACGACATCAGCCGAGGCCGCATCGTTCGTAATTTCCACTCCACTTTTCATGAGCGAGCCCAGCATAACCTCGGCGTCCACCAGGTTTTTGGCGCAACCGAGAGAGATCAAACCGACGCGCACCGGGCGTTTTGTTTCGTGGGTTTTCTTCATGACAAGGCGGACAAGTTACGCGTCTTCGGTCGTATGGCAATGGCGAGAATCGGATGGGCATGGTGATCAGCAGTTAGAGGCCAGCGACCAGCAAACTTAACGGCGCTGCTGGGTTGGCACCGGGAGAACGTCGCCTGAGCTTCTTTTTTGCGGCTGATAGACGGCCGGCGGAACATCGGCCAACGGATCTTTTGCCTTGTGATTGCTCCACATCCGCCAAATTCCAACGCTCACCAACACCACCATGATAATGGCGGCTGCTGGCAAAACGATGCGCCAATTCAATTTCGAAAGCTGAAACATCACGATGTCGAGAAAGCTCTTGGAGTGCTTGGTGAGCGGCGGATGATCGTGATGTTTGTCGGTCCTGGCCAGTTCGGCGGCCAGCAGTTCCATGGTTTTAGGAACATCGAGCTTCACTAAAGTTGCGTAGGTGCGGACAAAGCCGCGGATGTAAACCGGCGCGG
Source organism: Limisphaerales bacterium (assembly GCA_046593365.1). Classification (GTDB taxonomy): domain Bacteria; phylum Verrucomicrobiota; class Verrucomicrobiia; order Limisphaerales; family CANJXF01; genus CANJXF01. The sequence continues at coordinate 11,890 of JBKJOA010000080.1, read as the reverse complement.
AAAAAACATCGTAGTTGCCTTCATCAAGGGCGCGAATGTGGTCGGTGCGGATTTTCGTACTCTCCGCGACCTGATAAACCGTCAGATTCTGGGCCTCGCGGGCGTGGCGCAATTGTTCAGCAACCGTGGACATTTCGCAGACTCATATCGGTTTTGAGGAGGTGTGGCAATCTTGGAGATTTTCAAATAAAACTCGAAATCGTGCGTCCAACCGACCACATTAAAAAACGAATGTCCGTGATTGAACGCACAATTCAGGTCGATTTCCAGTTGCGGGTGCATTTCACGCAAGGGGTGTTCGACCCTGCGAATCCATTGCTGAAAGAGGTCCTGGTCAACCGCCAGCCGGGACCGGTGCGCAAAGCATTGGTGGTTCTTGATCAAACGCTGGCGCTGGCCCAACCGAACCTCGCGCAAGGCATTGAACGCTATTTTTCCTTTCACGCTGAATCGGTGAAACTGGTGTGCGCCCCGCTGGTCATCGAAGGGGGCGAGCGCGCAAAGAATTCTTACTTTCACGTATCCGAAATTCAATCGAACATCGAAAAGTATCATGTGGACCGGCATTCGTATGTTCTGGCGGTGGGCGGAGGCGCACTGCTCGATGTGGTCGGTCTGGCCGCAGCGACGGCGCATCGCGGGGTGAGACAGATCCGCATCCCGACGACGACCCTTAGCCAGGATGATTCCGGTGTGGGGGTGAAAAACGGGATCAACGCCTTTGGTAAAAAAAATTTCATTGGAACCTTTTCGCCACCGTTCGCCGTGATCAACGATTTTGAATTGTTGACCTCGCTGCCGGCACGGGAGAAACGCGCGGGTTACATCGAGGCGGTCAAGGTGGCGCTGATCCGCGACCCAAAATTTTTCGAAACGATCGAGCAGGATGCGACTGCGCTGGCAGAGTTCGAACCGAGCGCGATGCAACGGCTCATATTCCGTTCCGCCGAGTTGCATTTGAACCACATTGCCACGTCTGGCGATCCGTTTGAATTTGGGTCCGCGCGCCCGCTCGACTTCGGCCATTGGGCGGCGCACAAACTGGAACAAATTTCTGATTACCAGATTCGTCATGGGGAAGCGGTGGCGATCGGCATTGCGCTGGATGTGATTTACTCGCGCAAAATCGGGTTGCTGAGCGAAGCGGCAGCGGAACGGATTCTGACGCTGCTCGAGAAACTGGGCTTCGCACTGTTCGCCAACGAATTGCTGAACGTCGATACCGACAGCCACTTTCATGTGCTGAAAGGGCTGGAGGAATTCCGCGAACATCTCGGCGGCAGACTAACCATTACGCTTTTGCAGCAAATCGGCCAAGGCGTGGAAGTGCATGAGATGAATCTGGCGAAAGTAGTCGAATCCATTTACGAACTGCAACAGCGCCATGATCAACATCCGCAAAAAATCATTTTTGTGCGGACATGACGAGGGACGGCCCCGCGCCTCCCGAAGTGCGCGAGACTATCGACTTTACAACCTCCATTTTCGGTGAGAAAAACAGTGACTCACTTTTGTTGAAAATCCGCGCATGCTGACCAACCATTCAGTTTCAGAAAAACTTTGTCTGACGTGCGGTCTCTGCTGCAACGGCGTGATTTTTGCAAACGTGCAATTACAAAGCGGCGACCCTGCCGAACGGTTTAAGGCGCTCGGTTTGCGGCTGGTGGTCCGGCGAAAATCGCGGGCGGTTGTTTCCGTTCCGTCCGGGGAGCAGAACGGCACCCGCTATCAATTCCCCCAGCCCTGTTCGGCCTTCGATGGCTGCCACTGCCAAATCTATCAAGAGCGGCCGACGCATTGTCACGCGTTCGCTTGCGCGTTGCTCAAAAGCGTTCAACTTGGCCGGACGAACCCGGCGAGCGCGACTCGGACGATCGAGAAAGCGCGGATGCGGGCCGAGAAAATGCGTGAACTGTTACGGCAACTCGGCGATAACGACGAACAGGTTGCGCTAAGCCTCCGATTTCGCAAAACCGCCAAACGACTTCAGGAAGGAAAAAGCGATGGGCACACGGCCGACATCTTCAGTCAACTCACACTGGCCGCCCATGACCTGAACCTCATCCTGAGCGAGAAATTTTATCCGGGCCATTCCTGACGCAGGCGAGCCACGAATTTCTGAGCCTCGCCGCTTTGCTCTTTTCCTCAACCGTTCTGGATGTTGATATGGCGCGATGACAATTCGAAATCTTCTTGGAGTCACCGGCCTCGTTTTTTTGCTGTCCGGTTGCGCGTTGCTCAATGGCAAAGACAAAACCAGTTCGCAGGAAATCATCGAGACCTTCCTCGCCCCCGCTTCGGAGATGCATCCGCGCCATAGCGAAGGGGATATTTTAGTGTTGAAAGATGAAACGCTGCTGGCTGCGTGGTCCGATTTCACGGGTGGACCGGACGATCACGCAACCGCAAATATTTCTGCGGCAAAATCCAAAGATGGCGGGCGCACCTGGGGCGAGCCATTCCTGCTACAAGAAAATGTGGGCCGCAACAATGTGATGTCGGTCAGTCTGCTGCGGACGCGCTCGGGCGACATCCTTTTTTTCTTTCTCATCAAAAATTCGAATACCGACTTGAAGCTGGTGGTTCGCCGTTCCACGGATGACGCGCGAAGCTGGGGTGCGCCTGTCGTGATCACACGCGAGCCGGGCTATCACATCATGAACAATGCGCGCGCGATTCAACTGAAGTCGGGCCGGATCCTTTGCCCGATTTCCTCCTCGGCGGACATCGGCACGGGCAAGGAGCCGCTGCGCAATTTTATTTATTATTCAGATGACAATGGGCGAACCTGGCAGCAGAGCGAAGATACGATTGAGTGCCCGAAGCGGGGCGCAATGGAACCGGGCCTCGTCGAATTGAAAGATGGAACTCTGCTGCAAATCATCCGCACGCAAATGGGACAAATCTGGTTTTCTCTTAGCGCCGATCGTGGAAACAAATGGACACAGCCCGGGCCATTCGGCGTGGTCAGCCCCGAGTCGCCCAGCACCATCGGGCGCATGCCCGGACGCGGGGAGTTGATCCTGATCTACAATCCGAATATCAAAGCGCGCACACCGCTGGTAGCGGCACTTTCGCGTGATGAAGGAAAAACATGGTCGGCACCAAAAACCATCGAAGCCAGCGCGGAAGCGACTTACGCCTACACAAGCTTGACCTTTCAGCGCGACCGGGCATTGCTCACTTACTACGTCGCACCCAACGGGACCAATCGATTGTCGCTGAAATTCAAAAGCATTCCGTTGGGCTGGTTTCGGTCGGAATAGTGGTGTATCTCGATTCTTCTGGCGTACTGCTGTTGATCTTCGACACAGCCGCACCTGGCGGCAGTGTCCCGGATAGGCCCGACGGCGCTGCAATCAACGGAGAACGCTTTACGAATTTCATTGGATGGAGGAAATTAACCGTAATGCGTCTGTGGTTTACCCGAGTTTGCCTTTTGTTCTGCTGGCTTCACCTTTGCGAAGCGATGGCCACTCCAGACCTTCGCATTGATGTAACCACGTTTGGTTGCGATTGCCTTTCGACCAGCAGTTTTTCTGACGATCACTTCGACGCACTCAATGTTCCGACCGCCAATGGAAAATTTCTGGCGCTCACCACCGACGCGCAACGCTTGAAAATCGCCACGCAAGGAAACGTGCTGGCGGTTTACCACAACAGCCTCAATGACGGGTGGACCACCAATACCCCCGCGCAATCGGCGGCCAAATTCAATCAATACGCCTTGAACAATCACACCAGCACCGGGCCGCGGCCCGATTGGATTGTGCTCAATGAAATATCCACTTCGCAATGGCAGAACAGCCCGGATTATCGTGACTGGCTGGTGGAGGTCGTCCGTCTTCTGCGACAAACCTACGCCTTCAACGTGGTGATCTATGCTCCTTTTGCGAATCCGGGCAACAACATCTCGTGGTGGACGGCGCTTTCCAGTAATGCCTATGTCGCCGCAGAAGTTTATCTGAGCGGAGCGGAGATCAAGGCGCAAAACTATTTGGTAAGCTGGTGCCAGAGCCAGTATCAAAGTTCGCTGAACAGCTACAACGCGATGGGCGTGCCGAAACCGAAACTGATTTTGGGGGAACATTTCGCGCAGACCGTCGCCGGAACCGGTTGGGGGCGTTCGGGCATTTCCTCAAACGAATGGGACCAGGCGCTTAACGCGCGGAGCCGCGCGGCGTTGAATATTGGCTTCAGTGGGTTTGCCAGTTACGCATGGGTGAACAACGGGATGCTGGTGAGCAAAGAGGAGATGATTCATTTTGAAAAAACCTACGCAACGAATCCATTGCCCAACGTTTCAGGATTGACTGCGCCTTACATTTCGCTTGGGCCACAAAACCAAAAATCGCTGGCAGGCAGCGTGACGACCTTCAAAGTTTACCCCGCTGGAACAAATCAACCGGCTTTTCAATGGAAGCTAAATGGTGCGGTAATTCCCGGAGCAACCGCTTCCACTTACACCATCACAAATGTGCAAGCGTTGCACGAAGGATTCTACAGCGTGGTCTTGAGCAATTCGCTGGGGGTGGTGACCAGTTCCAATGCGTTGCTCAGCGTGGTTTCAGTGTTCGATCCGTTCAATTACACTGTGGGACTCGCCCTGCCGGGTCTTACCACGCCGCAAGGTGTAACTTGGAACTCAGCGGGTCCGGCCGGGGAAGCGGTCACGATCACCAATGACTCATTGCCCATCGCCAGCGCGAGTGGGAATCGTATCCTGTTTGGGGCTGCGTCCGGTCCCAGCGCGCGCATTTCGGTCAGCGGCCCGGTGACGAACGGCCAACTATATTATTCGTTCGCGTTTAGAGTGTTGGATTTAGGGCAACTCAGCGCGGGCGGGGGATTTTTCGCGGCGTTCAACAATTCCACTGGCAACCAGCCTGGAACACCCTCGATCATCGGAGCAGGGGTACTCACACATGCGGCGGGCAATGGTTTCGAAGTCGGTCTCAAGAAAGCTTCCAGCGGCAGCGTCTATGATTCCTCCCAGTCCTTCACCACGAACGACACGATTTTTGTCGTCGGCAGTTACACGATCAACACCGCCACCACCAATGACGATGTAGCCAATCTCTGGATCAATCCGGCCCCATCCGCCTTCAGCACCGATTCCCCTCCAGCGCCCACTCTCATCAGCAATTCTGGTAACGACATCAGCGCCAATCAAATCGCGAGCTTTGTTTTCTTTCGGCGCGGCAATACCACCTTGAACCTGCAACCCGCTGCGATGCTGGCGGACGAATTACGCATCGGCCCCAGTTGGGCCAGTGTGACGCCGAATGTCCCGCCTGCGGTGCCGCCGACTTTGCTCGTGCAACGCAACGGCAGCGACGTTGTCCTGCGCTGGGAAACCAACGCTCCGGGCTTCGTCCTGCAAAAAAGCCAAACCGTTTCTGGCGATGGATTGTGGGAGGACTCATCGGCACCAACGGGTGTTGCCCAAGGTTTTTTCAATTCCACAAATCCTTTGAACGGCGCGATGGAATTTTTTCGCCTCTACAAAACGGAATAAAGTTCTGGGCGGCGATGAAGTCGGTTGTTTTACCTCACCTCGTCTCTCGAAGGTGGACGAATGCGCCACCGCCGGTTAACTTTCGCGAAACAATTTCTAAATTTTGGAACAACCGAGCGACATCCCAAATCTAGCCTGGTTCTGTCTGCGCTCGCAACGCAAGCATGAGCACATCGCAGCCGCTCGCCTGCGCGAGGAAGGGTTTGAAGCCTTTTCTCCGCGCATCCGTTTCAAACGCTCGACCCGGCGAGGCATTTCGTGGGTCACCGAAGCCCTTTTTCCCACTTACCTTTTCACGCGGTTTGATTGGCACAATTCCATGCGTCAGGTCCGGCATGTCTCGGGCATTGCGGGGGTCGTTCATTTCGGAGACAAGTGGCCGACCATCCCCGACCTTGAAATAACCCACCTCCAGCAACACTTTGGAAATTCGGAACTGCACGTAATCGACCCGGAGCTTTCGCCGGGCGATGAGGTGCAGATTGCCAGCGGCGCATTCCAGGGGTTGACTGCCATCATCCAGCAATTCATGCCCAGCCAGGAAAGGGTGAAGGTACTTCTGGAATTTGTCGGACGCCAGACCACGGTGGAAATTGATCGAGCGGTTTTAATTTCTGAAAAATCTCCACGGCGGAAAATATTTTAGCTGTCGGGATTTTATCACAGAGGCACCGGGCCGTAACCAATCCATCCGATTTAACGCACTGGAATCGGAGAGAAAGCGGTTGGCAATCTCGCCGTTTGGCAGTCGGCATAATCCACTTTCCTTGCGCCTCGGCGTTGCCGATTTGATTTTGCTGCCTCAGCGCTTCATTTAAAGGGGTTTAAAAAATAATTTTTTTTATTTGACGGCCAACCCATATCAGGAGATTAGTAGCACCTTGTTTCCAAAAGGGAGGAAGAAACCTTAGCTGTTTTGAGCGGAAAGCATTATGCGTTGACCACGCATTTGCCTTAGCTAAGGCAAACCAAAACTGGCACCGGGCAAACCGTTGTCGTTAAAAACTAAATCAACATGAATAAAATTATTTTTCTGTTTGTTCTTCTGTGCGCCTTCGTGGTGCAAAAACTTCCGGGCGCCAGCGTCCCCTCTTTTTTCGGGGATCTTCGCGGCGAAGTCTCCAATCAACTCTTCCTCGCGACCAATTCCCCTGTGCTGGAGAAAAAGCTCATCAAAGCTCTCAACAAATCCTTGTTCCTGATTGATCGCGATTCCTCAACTGAGTTGGCCGTTCATACCCGGACTCTCGGTCTCGTCGCCAACACGCTGAATAAAACCAGTATTTCAAATGTTTTCGATGCTGGCCTGCAAAACGTGGTGAACAAATATTACGACATTTTTATCTCATTGAAATCGAGCCTGGAATTTCCACCCACACTGAGTCCGGTGAAGTTGAGGAATATAGATTTCTTGACCGCCGCATTGCGGGGTGCTGATACCAATCTCAACACCACCATTGCCTCAAAATATCTTTCGTTGGCGGCCAAGAGATTAATCGTCGTGCAGAGATTCGCTCTCAAAGCGCAAGTTGTCCCGACACCGACACCGACGCCCACGCCGACACCGACACCGACACCAACTCCCACCCCAACACCGACGCCCACGCCAAACCCGTCCTCTGATCTTTCCCAACTGTCCAACGAGGTCTTTATGGCCGGAGAAGGCTTCAATACCTTGCAATTTGCCCCCAACGGCAAACTGGGGTTTATCGTCTGGCGTGGTCGCGACTTGCTCTATCGCGAACGCAACGGCAGCAGTTGGACTGAGCAAGTCATTGGCAGCTACGGATCCGGTTATTCGGCTGGCGGCGTTGAAGAATATCGCTTTCAACCCTACGCCGCGCTCCTCTTTGATTCTCAATCGCGTGCCCACATCCTACGCCAAAACGACGGAAGCTTTGCCCACCATGTCCAGCAGGGCGATGGACGGTTTTCTGAAGACTCCGCCATTTCCCTCAACGGTTCATCGTTCAGTTTAGTTACCGTCGCGATGGGGCCGGGGGACAAGTTACACATCGCGCTGGTCGGTTCGGGATCTTACCCCGCGCTGAATTATGGCTCCAATAAAGGTGGGTCATGGCAATGGTCGCAAGTCACCACCATCGCGGGCGATCCACGAGGCTTCCTCAGGCAATCCTATGCGCCACGCTGGTTTTCCATGGCCATCGACTCTGGCAACTACGCGCACATCACTTACTGCCCTGAATTTGCGAACCCGGCTATCGATGGGCATTCCCGCCCTTACAGTCAGCTCAACTACGCCTCCAACCGCGGCGGCGGTTGGTCCACGCAAAAAATCAACAGCACCTCAGATGACTCCGGCGATGTTGGCGCGGGAGCGAGTATTGCCATCGCGCCCGACGACCAACCCGCCATAGCCAACTGGTTTAACGACCGCGCTTCCACCGGCTCCTCGCAATACAATCAACTCCATTATTTCAAACGCGACAGCTCCGGCAATTGGAACAAGCAATTCGTCACCGGCTCCTGCGCAGGTTATCTCGCGGGCGATGGAGACAAGGGTGCCGGGTTCGCTCCTTACCTCCGCTTTGACCCGCGCGGTCGCCCGAATATTGCCTTTTGTGATGATGCCGCCGAACACTTCGCGGTCTGGGGCCAGAACGAATACGCGGGAGATCTCCGCCTTGCCTATTACGATGGCGGCCAATGGAAGTTCCGCACCATTTACCAACAGGAACGGGCTTTGGATGGGCAAATGGTTTATCCAGCCATGGCCCTTTCCGGGGGCGAAATGGTTTTCACCGGACTGGAAAGAAGGACCTCATGGATTGACTCGCGCCGAGCCAACTCCACCTACAAATGGTTCTACGTCCAAAGCGGCCTGCCGTGAAGCAGTGGTCCGCTTCCACTGACGGTAAGTGGTGATGCAGAGTTTTGCATCAGCGCCACCTTCCTGTCGAACGCCTGAACCGGGGTGATTGCGATCAAACACGCGAACGGCGTCACCGAATTATTTTCTCAAGGTCTGATCGAAAAAGTCGGCGATCATTTTAGTTAACTCCTGACGATCCGGTTGAGGCGTCCCGCCTGAGGGCTTGAAGCTGTGACCGGCATTTTTCACCACCACGAGTTTAGAAGGAACCCCGGCAGCCCTGAGGCGTTGGTGCAGTTCTTCGGATTGGCTCAATGGCACGAGGCGATCACTGTCGCCATGCAAAATTAAATAGGGTGGATCATCCGGCGTGATGTAGGTGACCGGGCTGGCCCGTTTCATAACTTCGTCTTTGCTCGAAGCTGCGCCGAACACAGTCTCAGCAATACGCGCGTTGCCTCCCGGAAATTCCACCGTCAAGTCAGTGGGACCGAACAGGTCCACCACGGCTTGTACCCGGCTTGATTGGTCGGCCCAGCCACCCTTTCCTTCCAGGCCGGCTTTAGCATCGCTGGTCCCAAGCAACGCCACCAGATGTCCCCCTGCACTACCACCCCAAACACCGATTCGTTTCGGGTCAAGGTTGTATTCATTCGCCTGTGCGCGCAGAAAACGAATGGCGCATTTCACATCCTCGATTTGTGCCGGGAATTTGTAAGTGGGCGCGAGACGATAATTCACGGACGCAACCAGATAACCTCGTTTGACCAACTCGCCGATGGCCATCGTGCCGGCTCCGGAACCCTTGTCGCCGTTTTGCCAGCCGCCGCCATGCACATAAACGGTCACCGGCAGTTTCCCCTCAGTTTTCTTTGGAAAATAAAAATCCAGCTTCAACTCCACCCCGTCTGCTTTTCCGTAAATCACATCGCGTTCAATCTTGCGGGCATCTACGGCGGGCGCGGCAAGTCCCGGTCGTCGCTGGGGCCGAGCGGCGTGGTCTTGCTTCGCCTCGGCTACGTTGCTGATAATCTCTGGTTCAGCTTTGGTCTGCTGACGGTTCGTTTCAGAAGAAAGTGATTTGTCGGCAGATCGCACGGTTTCAGCGCTGGTGGTCGAACCGGAGAGCAAAGAGCCGGTAAGCAGGAGGGAAAATAGGGGCAACTTGTTCATGGTTACGATTCGGTGAAGAAGACGTTAAGGGTGGCAAGAACGTTACGCATGGAGCGAGAAATTTGTGTTTGTCGAATCATCTTTCGATTCAACTTCGTTCAGAATAGAACCGATGTGGAAGGCGTACCTAACTTGTCCGTAGGCGTCTCGCCTTATACCAACGTTGAAGGTGGATGACACAGAACAAGCCGCCGAAAATACCAAGCGCGACGTTCACCGGCTCGGGCACACCCTGGATTTCTAACTCCCAACTGTTCAAAGTCGATTCAGCTCCACCGCTCACGTCAGCCACAAACAACGTCCAGGCACCGAAGGCTTGGGACCCGTTGAAACTACTCAAAAAATGGCTTGGAGTCGCGGCGTTCACTGCCGTTACGTCCGACGGATCGGCGTAGCGACCGTCGGGAGTGAAAGTACTGCTCGTGTTGAGCAAGCCGCCAGTTCCGTTGGTGTGAATGTTTCCTAAACTGCCTGAATCCTGGAACCATGCGTTCATCCCCGCATCGGCAAAGCCCCAGGTGTTACCTCCGCCCGTTCCGATACGGTTCAGAAGGATCGCGGTGGCGCCGTCATGGGTCAGGTAGGCATACAAATCCCCGTTGAACCCGCCGGAGATATTCAACCGGATGTTCACGTTCGTGATGGAGGTAATATCTGAACTCACGTTGATTGTGCTGCTGATGCCAGAGCGGTTGTCGTCTGGAACGACGGTGTTCACCGTGGTGGTGATCGAGGCGGCAGTTTGGTGTAGTCCAAGAGCCAATACTCCGATTATCAAAAGAGTCTTTAAATGTTTCATAAATTATTTGTTCAGAGTTAAGCGTTTATGGATAGACAATCCGGTAATAGCGCTGTGGCTCAACGGGACCCGGATCCGTAAACAGACCCAGACCATTCGTGCTCGTGGTCACGTTGGTCAAAGCGTCCCAGATGGTTAAGTTGGTGCTGTATTGCACTGTATAACTCGCGCGGAGAATCCCATAAAAGCTCCCTTGAAAACCATTGGTCACAGTAGAGAGGTTTAACTCGCGGACCTGCTCCACCGCGCTGATATTCACGGTCACCGTGCCCGTCCCCGTTCCGCCACGACCATCGCTCACTGTGTAGGTAAAGCTGTCACTGACGTTGATGGCCGAGGTAGGAGTGTAAAAGACATACGCGCCGACATTCGTCACTGTGGCCAGCCCACCTGTGCTAGCGGGAGAAACCGCGCTGATTGTCAGCGTATCAAGATCCGCATCGGTATCATTGCCCAACAAAGTGGACACGGCGACTTTCACCGAGTTGGTTCCTCCGCGGCGCACGATTGTGTTCCCGCTGGCAACAGGTGCGCGGTTGACTTTGATAGTTCCGTCAACGGTCAGGTTGCCCGTAAACCAGTTCAACGTGGGCGTCTGAATTGGAAGGGTTGGCAGATTGAGCGTGGTAAAGCTGCTGCCAGTGTTAAATCCAGAAGTGGAATCGAACAGATCAAACGTCTCCCCACCGCTTAACGTGGCGCTACCGCCAAGCTCAGTCACGGTCAACTTGCCGCCATAGGCCAGCGTGCCGGAAGTCACACTGATCTTGTCAGCCGTATAGGTGACTCCAGACTTGTTGATTTCCATCGCGTTAGTGCCGGAAAACGACGGCGCGCTGTTAAATGTGATTGTGCCGATGGAGTCGCCGGGGGCGATGGTGCCTCCTAAGTTGTTGGTCATTACACCGCTGATTGTTCCAGTACCGCCGAGTGTTGCACCTGTTAGCACTGTGACGGTGCCGCTGCCCATGCCGCTGCCGCTAGTGTTGTTCACCAGCACGGTGCCGCTGCCGATAATTGTACCACCATCGTAGGTGTTGGCACCTTTCAAAGTCAGTGTACCACCGCTTCCGCTGAACGTAATGCCGAACCCAGTGCCACCGATGTTGCCAGACAGAATGGTCGCTGCGGTGTTGTTGTTCGCGATGGTTGGCGAGGCAGTGGTCAAACTAATCGATCCGGAAAGTTCCAGTGCGCTCGCACCGCCGAACGTCAGATGGGGCGCAGAGCCTGCGGTGTTGATGCTAACCGTATTGGCCACCGCGTTTGCTCCAGTCAAAGTAGTTGTCGCTTGCAGCCCGACTGCCTGCGGATTGGATGTTGCCGGAGCGATTGTCAGAGTTCCCGTGCCCAACGCACTCTTATGCCCTAACTTTAAAGTACCGCGAGAAGCGTTCGCCCCTCCACTCCACCCGCTGTTGTTTCCGGACAGCGTAATTGTACCTCCTCCGTTGGCATTGCCACCGATCGTGACCGGGACTGAAACGGTACTGCTGATCGGGCCGCTAAAAGTAATTGAACTGCTGCTATCATTGGCGTCTAAATTGACGCTGCTGGCGGAAGAATT
>JBKJOA010000520.1:0-7037 GCA_046593365.1 Limisphaerales bacterium | reverse complement strand
GAATGCGCACGGAAAAGTCCGCGTGCTTTCTCCGTTCCGAGCGGCGAGTCGCCGCTCGGCACAGGCCAGTGGCCTGTGCTACCCACACTAATCGCGGCTGCTACTTCGCATTTCGGGGTTAAACCACGGAGACGCAGCCGCAGAGACAAAAGAAAGCCGAAAGCGGGATTTGACGCGAAGGGGCAAGAATTTCCAGTGTACCGGCGGGGAACGGGAGGAAGTCAAAACTGTGCTCCACGAGTACAACAAAAAGGCCGGATAACAAGTCCGGCCCTTTCACACACGATTCAATGTTCCTGAGAACGAGATTACTTTAGCCGAATTCCATTTTCGCGAAAGTCACCAGTACTGGGGACAAGGGATTACGGGATTGGATACTTAACAAACCCACTTTGTTTACGCCTCGGGAAATGGGGCGAAATGAGTGACTATCGCGACATTTCTGGATTTGGCATGTCTAACCGGAAATTAGTGCCTTTTGTGAACTGTATATCCGACTTCACAAGGTGCGGCTTCTGGACTTTTGAACTGAAAACTAGCCAGAAAGCTAAATCGGTGCTTTCAAAGCCCTCACCCATAACGTGGGCAAACATTAGCGAGCGATTAGTTTCTGAGACTTGTGAGCAGGTTAGTTGGGGAAACACGGCCTTAAATGGGCCGATTGCCCTTAGGTTACACATCATCATAGCACTGGATGTAAAATATCCAGATGGTTTCATTGAAACCCACCCAGAGCCAAAGCTAACTGCCGGGAAAGCGGTGCTGTCAATCTGCAACTGTGAAACTTCGCAAAGGCTTTCATTGGTTTTTATTAAACCGAAGGCCAATTCGGAATTAGATTGGCCGGGATTTATTGGAACTATCAGAGTGCCGAACACTTCTGATGACTTAACTACTCCGCGATTCTTAAAAAAGAAGTCATTCGTAAATTCCAGCACACTTTCGGAAGTCGTATTTGGGTTCGCGAAAAATGCAAATGTTAGCCTTGGTTTTTGCGGTTCAACTTTTGGAAGCAAAAGCACCTTTGTCCAAAATCCAAAGGCGACAACTATTAACACAAAAAACAGTTTAAACGTTGTCCAAGCTGTTTTTTTCCACTTCCGGCGCAGTGTGGAAACCGATTGCACCACAGCCAATACCCCCAACACCAAAGAGAGCCACCACGCCCAAATAGTAAAAATATGAAGTCCAAGATCATCGAAAATATCAGGAAGGACACCAAGGACACCAAGTCCGAGAACAACCTCGATTATAGGGAGGACAAAATCCCCGCCATCAGCGGGAAAATTTTTGTTTTTATTATTTGTCTCTGCGCTGCTCTGGGTGGATTTCTTTGCTTTCTCGCCATCAGGTTTTTTAGAGACGTTTCCAGCAGGCTCTGATGGGACATGTTCCATTTAAAAATTCCAGAATACAATGAACTACTTCTTCGCCTTTTTAGAACTTGGTGGAGGTGGCGTTTTTAGTAATGCCTTTAACACATCCTCAAACTTTGCCGGATGGAGTGACAGCTTTGTGTCCCTCGTTTTCTTTTTCTCTTTTTGTTTGCTCACATATCCTTTTTTTAAGAATTGCCCGATGCTCTCTCAACACCCTATTCCCTCAAATACATTGCCTATAGGTAAGGCGTTTTCCACACACTTGTTCTATCGCCACTTCCATCCGCGCACCGTCAGAAATAGCGCGATTGTTCCACCGGAAAGAAAATTCGTCAGCGTAGCGGTGAAGGTGTTCGCGGCTGACATGGTGGAAAGAACCCATAATGCCGCGTTTAATCAGCGAGAAGAAACTTTCCGCTGTATTCGTGCAAGCAAGCGAGCCGTCTGCATTTTTGCGAGCGTATTCGTAGGCCGAGTGATTCACAACGTCATGGCGTTTAAATTCTTTGTTCAAACCAATGTAAACACCCGCTTGATCTGTGTTCACTACTGCATCTTTGCTGATTTCATTCAAGCAAGAGCGAAGATTCTTTTGGGTAACGCTGGCAACTACTTTAGTGCGGGACTTGCCATCGCGTTCAAGACAAACAACCAATGGAGTCTTGCGAAGATATTTACTGCGAGCTTCACCTTTGCCGCCAACAAACGTTTCATCAATCTCAACCGTTCCTTTGAGCAATTGAGCAAGTGCGCCTTGTCCCATTGCGTAACGAATGCGATGCGCCAAAAACCACGCGCTCTTGTAAGTAATGTCCAACATGCGGTGCAATTGGTGAGAGCTAATCCCTTTTTTGGCAGAGCAGATAATGAAAATAGCCATCAGCCACTTGCTGAGAGGAATGTGGGAATCTTCAAAGATAGTTCCAACCGTCACGGTAAATTGCTTGCGGCAAGCAGCACACTTATAAAGCCCCTTGCGAGCAGGGCGATTGCTGGTTGCCTTTGGCGTAATTGTGTAAATGCCTTTTTGTTCGTTCGTGTTTTTGCAGTGAGGGCAAACAACGCCATTTGGCCAAAGGATAGATTCGAGAAGCTCACGCGCCTTGTCGTTGTCGGAATATTTTTGCGCGATGGAAACCAAGTTGAGTTCTTCCGTTCCAAATGCGCCTTCTTTTCTTTTCATGCCCGCAGAATGGGGCTTTCTTTTGGGTTTGTCAAGTATCTAATCCCGAGGGATTATCCAGCTTTCTCATGCAGGTTGTTTGAGAAACCCACTGTTTCGCTGCATGATCAGGAATATTGGATTGCAGGATATTCCTCACCCGAATTTGGCAATCCAAAGCGGCGTGAACGGCGCGCTCCGTTTAACGCCGAAGAAACTTGGCCACGGCTTCCGTTCGCGTTCGGACCTGAAGTTTTTCGTAGATGCGCCGGATGTAGGTGTGGACTGTTTCGTAACTGATCCCTAATTTTTCCGCGATTTCTTTGTAAAGAAAACCCTGGCTTAAGCAGTCCAGAACTTCCTGTTCACGGGTTGATAAATTTTCCGCCGCCTGCGTGGAGGCGCCGGTTTTTTGAAACGACTGAACCACTTTTCGCGCGATGTGCGTGGTCATGGGAGAGCCGCCATTATTCACTTCGCGAATGGCTTCGAGCAACTCAGAACGCGGCGCGCGTTTCAGCAGATAACCGGACGCGCCCGCCGCGAGTGCCTTAAAAATATTGTCTGTGTCCTCGTAAGCGGTGAGCATGACCACGAGAATTTCCGGAGCGATCTGCTTCAATTTCCGCACGCATTCCACCCCGTTCATTCCCGGCAGATTGATGTCCATCAAAACGACTTTGGGCCGCTCTTTTGGCAGGCTTTCCAACGCAGCCTCGGCGTTGGCAAACTGGCCTAGGCAACGAAATTCCTCAGAGCGATCAATCAACCGACACAGGGTGGCGCGCAATTGCTCGTTGTCCTCTACAATTGAAACGGTGATGGCCATAAATTAGCGTCAGCACTTAATGGTGCGCAATTGGAACAGTCAACGAAACAATCGTGCCGCCTTCTTTTCCAGCGCCGATAGAAAACGTGCCGCCAATATCTTCCATCCGTTTGCGCATGTTGGACAACCCATTTCTGGAACGAGCCGCAGCGCTGTCCATGTCGCCGGGACCGCGCCCGTTGTCCTCGATCTCCAGAGTGAAACTCGTCGGCTGAAGGAATAATCGTATCCACGCCTCTGACGCTTTTGCGTGTCGCACGATATTTGTGACGGATTCCTTGGCCGCGAGAAAAACGTTATGCCGCGCTTCCGGCGAAATAGCTGTCCCCGGCAATTGCGATGGGACTTCAAGCCGATACCGCAATCCTGCCACAGCGAGATATTCCTGGGAATGTTTGCAGATGTAATTGATCAGCCCATCCAACGTGTCGTTCGATGGATTGACCGTCCAGACAATCTCGTCGAGGGCGTGGGCGGTTTCACGCGCGGTCTGTGAAATCTGCCGTGCGTGCGCTTCCACTTCGTCGGGCAAATCTTTGTCGCTCTCCAACATTTCGCCGAGCAGCGAAACCTGGGTGAGGCTGGCACCGACCTGGTCATGAATGTCCCGGGCAATCCGGGCGCGTTCTTTTTCCAACGCCTGTTGTTGATGCAGAAGGGCGAGTTGCCGTTGCAACTTTTGCGTGGAGACGAAATGGACGACGCCAACGATGATTCCCAACAACGCGAGGGTCGCCCCGACGAGGAACCACCAGGTGCGCCAGAACGGCGGCAACACGATGACCTCAAGTTTGCTCCCGACCGGATTCCAAACGCCGTCTTCATTGCACGCGGTCACTTGGAAATTGTATTTGCCCGGAGGCAACTTGGTGTAGCTCGCCGTGCGCCAATTGCCCTTATCGTTCCACTCCTCTTCGTGTCCTTCGAGGCGATATTTAAAACGCACCCGGTTCGGCTCAGCAAGATTCAAGCTGGTGTATTGAATATCCAAATGCTCTTTTCCGGCAGGAACCACGACCTTCTCCAACGACTTTCCATGAACGCCGTTCGTGTTCTGGTTTTGCGCTTCGACAAACACCGATTCAATCACCACCGGAGGCGGATTGGTATTCAAACTGAACTCGGACGGATTGACGGAAGCCAGGCCCGCAATCGTCGGAAACCAAAGCGTTCCATCGCGCGTTTGACAGGCGGCGGGTTGCGAACCGACCGTGCATTCGTTGGCTGGCAAGCCGTCTCGTTTCCCATAACTGCGACACGGAATGAAGTTGGCCGTTCCGTTGGCAAAATCGTTCAACGCCTTTTTTGGAACGCGCATCAAGCCCGTGTTGGAACCGATCCAGAGTGAACCCATGCCATCGTCAATGATATATCCCACGCTGTTGCTAATCAGTCCTTTATCCTTGGTGTAGTGCGTCCATTTTCCATTTTGAAAACGAACCAGACCGCTGCCAAAAGTGCCCACCCACAAAACGTCCTCGGCATCGACATAAAGGGACGAAATATTGTCGCTGGGAAAGCCATTGGTCTTTTGAAACGAAGTGAATTGGCCGTTGCGGAAACGATTTAAACCGCCGCGCTCGGTTCCGATCCAGAGATTGCCTTGCGCGTCTTCGGCGATGGCCCGCACGATATTCGAGGAAAGCCCTTCCCGGGTGGTAAATACCTTGGTCTCGTGTTCGTTCCACTGCACCAAACCGCCTTCCGTCCCGAGCCAGATCTGTCCCGCGCGATCCTGATGAATGGTGGAAACTTTTGGATGCGGAAGGCCCGCACTCATCGGCTCAAATCGCTGGTTCTGCAACTGAAACAAGCCCGCCAATTCTCCCGATGTGGTCACCCAAACCTGCTTCTTGCGATCGATGAGGATGGCACGCGGATTCAACTGGCTTAACGATCCGTAGAGTGAAGCGAATTGGCTGAGAACGCCATTCTTCCAATAATTGACTCCTTGATTGTTCGAGCTGAACCACAGCCCGCCTTCCTCGTCCTCACAAACGGATTGCACGACCAGCCCGTTGGCTTCGACTAATGGTTTAAAAATCTGGCGTTTGACCCGGTTCAATCCATCGCCATCCAAACCAACCCAAAGGCTCCCGTCATTCTCCGATTTTAAGGAGAGAACGAAGTTGCCGGATAACTCTTCCGCCTTGGACAAGTGCGTCGCATTCCCTTCGGCATCGAACCAAAAAAGTCCTTCGCCCAAGGTGCCGACGACCAGATTCCCATCGCGATCTTCACACGCCGCTGCGATGCGCGTCCCGCTGCGCCATGGATACGGCCAGTCGCGCTCCAATTTATTGTCCGACCATTTTTGGATTTGCCCGTCCGCCAATCGCCATTGCCCACCGCTCTTGCTGGCAAGTAAAAAATCCAGCAGACCAACGCGCGCCACTTGCTCCTGCGGCAGGGGAGTTGAGTTGCGCACTTTTTTTGGATCAACGGCGAAGAGCGCTCGATTCCACCCAATCCAGAGCAGGCCGGATTTTTCCATGATCAAGCTGCGGGAACGATTGTTGCGATCGCCGCCCATGTTCCAGACATCGATTTTCCCATTTTGATAGCGGCCCAATTCGCCATCCGCCGTGTAAAGCCACACTGCGCCTTCGTGATCTTCGCAGACCGCGACCAACCGGCCTTCGCGACGCCCGCGGCCGATGTCCAAACTTTTCACCTGCCCGTCTTTGACCAGCGCCGCGCCATCCGTTTCCGTTCCAATCCAAAGATTTTTTTGACTGTCTTCGAAGAGGTGGACAATGCGGCTGCTGTTGAGTCCGGGGGTGTTACTCTCATCGAAAACCGTGAAGCGACTTCCGTCAAAACGCACCAGTCCATTGAGCGTGCCGAGCCAGAGATAGCCGTCGCGCGTTTTGAGCATTGTGATGACCGAACCTTGCGGCAGTTCCATTTCGGAAACGCCCCAGGCTTCCACGGAATAGCGCGGCGCAGTTGCCGCAGAGAGGCTGCCGCAACCGATGCAAAGCAAAATCCATACAGCATTCAGCACGCTGGCAAGCCTCGAATCATTCTTCGGCATGGACAATTGTTCGAGTGACCGGCATCGAGTGTAAAGACCTTTGATGCGGTCTCGTATTTTGCAAAGGTGGAATAAGGGTTGAGCCGCCGAAGGGTTCGTTTGGGAACTCCTTTATGATTACCACCCAGCTATGGCTTAATATTTGATTCACCAAAGGTATAGGTCTCGCCCACACGCAGTGAGCGAACCCACTTTAATTGCTCTTCGTCTGTATCTTGTTCGCCAAACTCAAGGGTTTTACCATCGAGTAACTCAACGCGGACCGAACAACACACGATCAGTCTGTTGTAAGTGCTGGCAAAAACCGGTTCGCTGACTCCAACACGAAGAACTTTTGCACGAAAAGAGGGCATTTCCTTCAGCCCTTGGATTGTTGGGCCCGTAGTCCATATCTGTGTGTGGACATAGGATATCTTCGGGCCCTCAATCTGTGAATCTGAACGCGAACATGAAGTGGCCCAATAACCAGTCCATGCAACTACCAGACAAACGAGAAAAGCCCGGCACAACTGTTTTTTTTTATTCATTTTTGAGGAAAAGCATTCGCCCTCACTGGCCACAGTGATCCCAATCAGAACGATCGTTAACCAACGAATGCGATTCAACGGTTTGTCTCGTCGAGAGGCGATG